>CALMJO010000725.1 GCA_937864375.1 uncultured Spirochaetota bacterium | reverse complement strand
TCCCTGTATTGCGCCGCCGGCAGCTTCCGCTGAACCAGCCGACATGGCCTATCGTGAATATCATGAGCTAAATAATCAAGAAGTTATAGGGGAAGATCCCGCGTTCGGGAACGCGGATTCCGGCTGGCGGGCGCCGGGAGTCCTTCGATGCGCACGGATAGCATGCGACGCATCCGGTCCGCGGGGGAGAGAGAGCGCGCCGGTCCGGGTTCGGTACCCGGATTTAATCAGCGGTCCCTTTTTACTCCAGGTATTTTTTATAAAACTCAGGGTATATCTTCTTCGCACAATCGGGACAGATGCCATGGCTGAATTCCGCTTCGGAGTGTTCGCGGATATACGATTCTATCCTGTTCCAGTATCCCCTGTCATCCCGGATCTTCTTGCAGGAGGAGCAGATGGGCAGCAGCCCGCTCAGTTTTTTGACCTCCGAAAGCGCCTTCTGAAGCTCCGCGATCAGGCGCTCCTGCTCGTGTTCCGCGCGCTTGCGGGCCGTGATATCGTTCAATACCGCCACGATGTACTTCACGGACCGGCTGGAATCACGGACGCACCCGATACCTACGGATGTCCATACCACTCCACCGTCCTTGCGGATGAAACGCTTATCCATCGTATAATTGTCGATCTGCCCGGACAGCACCTGTTCGAACCGCTCCAGGTCCGCAGCCAGGTCCTCCGGGTGGGTTAACTCGGACCAGGTCATTTCCCGCAGCTCGTCCCGGGAACGTCCGAGCATCTCGCATACCCGGTCGTTCACCTCCGCCCATCCCTTGCCCGGCGACGTAATGGCGATGCCCACGAGGGGCATGGAGAAATAGCTTCTGAAACGATTCTCGCTCTCCCTCAGCTCTTCCTCGGCGCGCTTGCGCTCGGTGATGTCGCGTGAGGTCATGATCACCGATGTTACTTCTCCCTCATCGTCCCGGAGCAGGTCGCCGATCGTTTCCAGCCACACGTAATGCCCCCGTGCGTGTTTTACCCGGTACTCGGTCTTGGCCGGTTTCTTGTTGATGAGCCCCTCGGAAAAAACTTTTACTATTCTTTCCAGGTCGTCGGGGTGAACGATATCGAAAGCCGATTTGCCTATTCGATCTTCCGGCGAATACCCGAGCACCCTGGAATGCGACGGGCTGATATAGGAAACTACACCCTGCAAATTCGTTACCCTGATCATGTCCGACATGTTGTCCGCGATGAGCCTGAGCGCCTCCTCGGCGCGCTTGCGTTCATCGATGTCACGGATGGCGACGACTATTTCATCCCGTCCCGCCAGGTCGTTCCAAACGATCCGGCCCGACATTTCAACCCACTTGTGCCCCCCGCCCTTGCAGAGCGCCCGGCATTCGACCTTGTGATTCATTCCCTTTTCAATGGCTTCGCCGAGCGCCGCCCGTACCAACGGTCGGTCATCCGGATGCACGCGATCAAAACCGGAGGTTCCCAGTATTTCCCGGGGATTATAACCGGTCATGCTGCAAAGCGCATCGGTACCGAAGAGCAGTTCTCCGGAAAGGCTGTAGCGTGCAACGAAGACCGACGTATTATTGAGAAGAAAGCGACACATCGCCTCGTTCTCCCTCAAGGCCACGGCATCCTTCCTTGCCTCGGTCATCTCGCGGAAAATGCCCAGCATCACTTCCCGGTCTTCCAGTTTCAATCTGATCGTCGTGACAACGACGGGTATCCTCAGACCCGATGCCGTAAAGACCTCGGCTTTTACCGTGGTTCCGGTTTCTGGATGTGTGGCTGAATGCGCGGCATAAAACTCCCTTTGTTCCGGCGGGAAAAGCATCGACTGGTGTTGACCGATTATCCGGTCCCGTGGGTAACCCAGCAGATGTTCGGCGGCAGTATTGCAGTCTATGATCCTCCCTGTATGGACTTCCATCCAAAAGATCGGATCCACAAAAAGTTCGAACGCGGACTGAAACTCGGCTTGATTGTTCATTAGTGCTCCATTGACCCCCTTATCACATATTTTTACCGATGAAAACCGGTATCTCCGGTTTTCGACGGGTTGCGTGCCGGTATTACTGTATTCTTCCGGATATAACCTGGAATCACCTTCTTAGGCCTCGAAAAAGAAACTCCTCAAAGAGTGAGTGCTCATTCGTGATTTTCTCTATTATTCGGTCAACATTTTTTTCCGCGATTCAGCAAATCCTGCGGCGGGGCTTTAAGATCCCGCGGGGTGCATCACCCTTGAAAAACAGGTTATATGGCTGCGCGGATTGTATCGATTTATTTAAGAGTGATCTTCCGTACCGGTCCTTCTTGAGAAACGCGATTTTGCCCCTTTACCGGCAAAACTGTCTTTCATATTGCCCGTCGCTGGATCCGGGTGCGGCATTACAGGAAGGAAACATAGCCTTTGCCCGGAGACTTTCAAATTTTTTTAGCCTTCCCTGATTTTTTTATCTGCCATGCCCTTTTTTCCCCAGCATGTCCCTGCAACTCATTCCATCCGCGTCCTGCTCGACCTCGCCGCCCTCCCTGCCGGTGGGCATATTCCAGTTATCCTATCCGGGAACCGTCATTTCGTTGATCAGTAAAAATGCATTGTTCGCCTGGATCAAGGCCGGCGCGCCCACCCTGCGCACGGCGTTGACGGCGACGCCAAACTTACCTTGAAATACGTTGGCGACCCGGTTATGATGGCGCCGGCCCGGATCATCCTTGCGATTCATTCTGTCACGATATCATCCCATCGAGCGGCGACGTCATGTGCCGTCCCGCATTTCATGCACGCGCACCTCTTCTTTTCCCCGGAAAACCGGGAGGATGCACCAGACTCCGCGAATGGCCGCACTCCATGAGTCGCGATTACACCTTCCCGCCGCGAAATGCCGGAATGCCTTCAGTACCGAATGCGGTCAATTCAACCAATTGAATCCGGGCCCGGTCATTCGCCCGTCTTCCTGAGGCAGATGACGGTAAAATCGTCCAGGATCTGCTCGCCGGCCATGAAGGCGTGAAAATCGCGCAGGATATGATCAAGGACCAGCCCTGCCGGCATGTCCCGCGTCTCCGCGAGCGCCGCCATCAGGCGGCTTGTCCCGTACGTTCCCTTTCGCGTGTTCGCACTCTCGATGATGCAGTCGGTGAACAGGAGAAGCACGTCCCCCTGCTTCGCGTCGAGATTGATGACTTCGGGCGTCTTCTGGGAGATCTGTTGCCCTATGGGCGCGAAGCGAAAATCTCCCCTTTCTTCGCCCGCGGTCTCGACCATGCCCGAATCCCGGTGAAGGTGCAGGAGGCCCGGGTGCGCTGCATTGGCATACTCGATGCTCCCCTCCCTGAACCGGAGCAGGATGCAGGAGGCGAAATTATCGAGGCGCGCGATCTCGACCGAAAGGTGCTCCTCGAGCCTTTTTATGATCTCGTCGAGCCCGCGGTCCCGCATCCCGGTGAAGAGCCTGTAGACGATGGGCTTGATGATCATCGTGATGAGCGCGGAGGAAACGCCGTGGCCCGACACGTCGAAGATGGCCAGGCCCTCCAGGCGGTTGTCCCTGATGTAGAAATCGTAAAAATCCCCGGAGGCGCCGTGGCGCGGCTTGAACGCGAGGGCTATGTCCCAGCCCGCGACTCCCGCGGGCGCCGGCGGAAGCAGCTGGGAGTGCACGTCCGACGCGAGCTCCATCTCTATCCTGGAGACCTCGCAGTTCTGCTCGAGCGTCTTGTGGATCGAGATGAAGCGGTCGGCGAGTATGAGCGTTATGCCTATGGTGAAGGCGAAAAATCCGTACTGCGCCAGTACCAGGTCGTATGCCCAGAACATGGAATCGAGGATGTCGAACACGGCGCATCCGAACATGACGAGGGCCCCGATCAGCATGTTGCCCGGCGTGGTGAGAAAAAGGGCGCCGTACACGGACCTTCCGATTCGCGCGGGCGGCGGCGCCGCATGATAATCCGAAAACAGTCTCGCGAGCCCGGCCGCCACCGGCCGGCCGATTCGGTAGAACACTATGTACACGAGCGGAACGATCGACGTCACCTGCCAGATGCGCAGCACGTCGATCGCGAACGGGTTTGAAACCGGCAGCACCGTGACGAGAATGAGCAGCGCGCAGAGCGACGAAAAGACCTTCGTGACGACGCCGAACCTGCCCTCAATGAGCAGGTCGGAGAACGCTCCGAAGAGCGGGATGAGCGCGTAGAGGGTGCAGTACTCGAGCCGATGCAGGACGGTCGAGTCGGGAATGACCGCGTACACCGCGCTGGTTCGCGAGACGAGGTAGACGAACAGCATCACGGAAAACGCGCTGTAGTAGAAATTGTATTTTTCGGTCGTGCGGCGCAGGAACAGGAACAGATGGTATATCCCCACGAAAAGGTAGATGAAGATGAGGATGAGCTCGGTCTGTTCGGACTTGTGCGCGCGCAGGGTTTCCAGGTCGTCGATTACGAACGGTGTGCTGCGATGAAACCCGGAATCGATGTTGGTGGGATCGCCCGTTATCCTCACCGTGAGTATGTTGGTCCCCTCGCGGAAAAAACGGGGATCGATGGGGATGAGCACCTCCCGGTGATGCCGGTATGCCGTAATGCGGCCGTTTTGATCCAGGTGGATCTCATCTTTCAGGAGATGCCCGTTCAGGTACACTGCCCAGTTTTCCCCTATGTTCGCGAAGTAGACGGCCTTGAGGAGGGGGCCCTCCAGGTCTTTCGCCCCGAGCGCGAACGAAGTTGAAAACGTGAAATCCTCCGGGGGATACTCCCTGAGCGAGAAGGAACTGCGCCGGGGCATTCCCTCGAAGGGAAGCTCGTTCAGCACGATCTTCCGCGCGCCCAGGGCGCTTCCCGGAAAGACCAGGCAGTTTTTGTCGCCGGGTGCGGGAACGGCATTCACCCACGAGGGGTCAAAGCCCCTGCGCACGTACACGGGCTCCCGGACCAGGTCGATCCGGGACGCGAAAAGGGGGAACGATTGAACGAAGATGAAGAAGAGCGGCAGAACGAGTTTGACTTTCATGGAGAATGTCTTCATCTTCCCGGTTTCATCCTGGTACGATTACCGAACGCTTCGTTCCCGGGGCGGCTGGACTGACCGTCTCCGCCGGGTTGCGAGCGCGTAATGTAGTATGCCAACAGGAGAGCCGGAAACAGTCAATCATTATCGAACCCCATTCCTGCCGTTGATTCCTGTTTAATTTCAGCGCCCGATCACTCGGGAAACCGGGAGGCGTCCCACACAAAATCGCCCTTTACGATTATGGTTTTTCCATTCAGGTCTTTGAGAATAAAGGTGGTCCCGAATATTCCAAACTGCACGGGGGCCCTGGGATTCTGGAAAACCTGCTGCTCCGCCTCGGCGGAATAGCTTTCGGTGAAGGTTCTGCCGTCATGCTTCTTTAAAACCAGGAGAAGCAATGTCTTGCCGGGCTTTTTGGCGACCCCGGTCAAATCCATCATCCAGTATACGTCGTTGATCTTGAGGCTCAGGGTGAGGTACGAGGGACCCGCGTTGTGAAGGATTTCCCCTTCGAAGCTTTTCACCTGTACCCCGTCAACCGTCCCGTTGAACAGGCACGGCTGGAGCTTTTTTGCCGCCCGGGCTTCCCCGGTTGACATGAAAAGAAGAGAAACGGCGACCAAGAGCATGAACGACATAACGTGCTTCATTGAATCCCTCCCCGATGCGATGCAATGGACGGCAAGACGTGCCTGCCGGCTTTTCTATAGGAAGTCAGCGCATATTTCAAGCGCAATTCCCCGGGCGCCGATCAGGCCGAGCCCATCTTTTCTTACTTGATTTCGCCGCGTTCCTGGGCCATACTGCTTCATTCAATATTCACATCCAGTCACAAGTAAAATAAACGCGGGGGTCCGTTATGGCCGGCAGGGAAAACAGGGTTCGCATCAAGATCAACGAGGTCTGGCATGAATTTACGCCTGGCAGTGATATCACGCCCACCATGACACTGTCGTACCTGCTGCGTGAAAAACTGGGGCTCACCGGCCTCAAGGTTTCCTGCGAAGAGGGCGCCTGCGGCGCCTGCACGGTCATAATGGACGGGAAGGCGGTGCTGTCCTGCCTCACGCTCGCGGTCCAGGCCCATGGACACGAGATCACCACCATCGAAGGCCTTCCGCATAACGACCCCGTCGTCGAGGCATTCGCGGAACAGTGCGAGCCCGGCTACGGAACGGCGCTGCAGTGCGGGTTCTGCACCCCCGGGTTCGTCATGAGCACCAAAGCCCTGCTGAAAGAGAATCCCAGGCCGAGCCTCGCGGACGTCAAGGACTGTCTCTTATACACATCTGACGCTGCCGACGAATAGAGAGGTGT
>CALMJO010000724.1 GCA_937864375.1 uncultured Spirochaetota bacterium | reverse complement strand
TCCAGACTAGACCCGGCGGAAAAATCACGTCCGGTGATTTCAGGAAGATCCTGGAGCAAAGCTACGTTGAGCTTGGATGGATGCGGAAGTGAGGGTTTCGGGAGGATTTTTATTCTGACGCGCTAAGGGCGAAGTTGGCATACTATCTGATCTGGATTCGCGCCGCGACCACTTCCTTGCCTGGTCATTCATTCACCGGAGCGCGCTATCCAGGCGGCTTCCGAGCGAGTCCCCCCACGCCCCGCCCAAAAAGCGTTTGCAAATTTCCCGCGCGCTTTATCATTGTGAATGCCTTGAAAATCCCGGAAAGGGCGGTACTCCCATGAAAATCGACAAGTCGGCAGCACTTTACAAAAAAGCCCTGGACCTCATGCCGGGCGGTGTGAGCTCGCCCGTGCGCGCCTTCAAGTCCGTGGGCGGCACGCCGCTGTTCATGAAAAAAGGCGCGGGGTCCATCCTCACCGACGAGGACGGGAACGAGTTCATCGACTACTGCATGTCCTGGGGCCCCCTCATCCTGGGGCACGCAGACCCCGACGTGATTGGCGCGATCGTGGATGCGGCGCAGAGCGGTACGAGCTTCGGGACGCCCAACCGCTTTGAAGTCGAGCTCGCCGCGCTCGTGACCGCGCGCATGCCCTCGATGGAAAAGGTGCGCTTCGTGAGCTCCGGCACCGAGGCGGTGATGAGCGCTCTCCGCCTCGCGCGCGGGTATACCGGGAAGGACAGGATCGTCAAGTGCGACGGCTGCTATCACGGCCACGCCGACCACATGCTCGTGGCCGGCGGGTCCGGACTCGCCACCTTCGGCACCCCGGATTCGGCGGGGGTAACGCAGGGAAACGCGCGCGACACGATCGTCGTCCCCTTCAACGACCTGGACCGCCTGGAGGACGTATTTAAAAAGGAAAGGGGGCAGATCGCGGCCTTCATCCTGGAGCCGGTGCCGTGCAATTACAGCCTCATCCCCCCGTTCGAAAACACCATGTATTATTACAGCACCTCCTGCCCCGATTCCGCGGATCCCGCCATCAACACCTGTTTTAAAAGCGACGGCTACCTTGCCGCGGTGCGCAGGCTCTGCGACGAGTATGGCGTGCTCCTGGTATTCGACGAGGTGATCACGGGCTTCCGGCTCGCGCCCGGCGGCGCCCAGGAATTCTTCGGGGTGAAGGCCGACATCACGACCTTCGGCAAGATAATAGGCGGGGGGCTGCCCGTGGGCGCCTACGGGGCCTCGCGCGAGATCATGGCGAAGGTCGCGCCCGACGGGCCGGTGTACCAGGCCGGGACGCTTTCGGGAAACCCGCTCGCGATGAGCGCCGGCATCGCCACCCTCAAAAAGCTCGAGTCGATCAAGGCCTACGCGCACCTGGACGAGCTGGCGGCGGAGTTCCGGACGATGCTCGCGCCCGCGCTCAGGAAGCACGAGGGAAGGCTCCTCTTCCTTCAGATGGGCTCGATCTTCGCGTTCTATTTCACGGCGGGCCCGGCGGTCCTCTCTCTGGATGACGTGAAGGCATGCGACATGAAGCTCTTCGCGCGCTTCCATGCCCAGATGCTCGGCCGCGGCGTGTACCTCTCTCCCTCGGGCTACGAGGTGGGATTCCTTTCCACGGCGCATTCCGGCAGAGAGCTTGAAGCGACGGCGCGCGCGGTGTCGGAATCGCTCGACGCGATCCTGTAGAGCTGCATCCCGGTAGGCGTATTTTTTGCTTGACGTCCGGACTTGTTATACATTTATTTTAAACATATGTTTGAATTAGGCTGCGCCCATGAATAAGCACGACGAACCCATACGCCAGAAGATAATCATAGCCACGATCAGCTGCATCGAGAAGCTCGGGATGCGCGGGCTTACCGTGCGCGCCATCGCGAAGGAGGCGGGCGTGAACGTCGCGGCCGTGAATTACTATTTCGGAAGCAAGGACGCGCTCCTGGACACGCTCATGAAGCAGACGCTTGACCACATGACAGAGGATGTCAAGGAGATGATGGAGGGATCCCCGCGCGGGATACTGGAGGAGATATTCGGCTATTTGTTGAGCGGCGCGTTGCTGTATCCCAACTTTACCAAGGCCCACCTGTACAACATCTTTACCGCAGGCGACTACAGGGGCGGATTCGTGAAACGGATAAACCAGATTCTCGAGGAGGTTTACGGGCATGTTGGCCCCGCGCTTCGGGGAAAGGACGAGCAGGACAAAAAGAACGCCCTCACACAGATGTTTTACACCGTTTTTTTTTCCGGGACCATGCCCGACCTCTTTAAAAAGTTCCGGGGAGCCGACCTGCACGACCGCGATTCGATGGATCGTTATATAAAATCCATCCTGGACGCGTACCTCGACTGATCCACTGCCCCTGCCGGGCGGACGTGCGGTAAGCGGGACAAGGGAAACGTACTCCCGGGGAAGCGATTCAATAAATGAAGCCGGCGTCCGAATGGCAAATCCCGGATTCCCGGACGCGCATAAGTTTTTATCCGCATGCAAGCCTCCGCGGCTTCCGGTCCCGGAAGCCGGATTGGAAGACATCATGACCTCACACCGTGATGAAATAATTCTTGATCTTGCAGGTTTTCCCGCCAATTGTGCTATACTGATCCGGCCATGAAATCACGACACCTGAATTTCCTCCCGGTCACGCGCGACGAGCTCGACGTGCTCCGCTGGGATTACGTAGACGTGGTGCTTATCACGGGCGACGCCTACGTGGACCATCCCTCGTTCGGGGCCGCCGTGATCGGCAGGGTGCTCGAGGCGGAGGGCCTCAGGGTCGCGATCCTTTCCATGCCGCCCTGGCGCGACCCCTCGGCGGTGACGACGTTCGGCAGGCCGCGGCTTTTCTTTGGCGTGACCTCGGGGAACGTGGACTCCATGATCGCGCGCTACACCGCCTTCAAGAAGGTGCGAAACGACGATCCCTACGCACCCGGCGGGGAAGGCGGCATGAAGCCCGAGCGCGCCGTAATCGTGTACTGCAACATGGTGCGCGCGGTCTACAAGGACGTGCCCATCGTGCTAGGTGGCATTGAAGGCTCGCTGCGCCGCATTGCCCACTACGACTACTGGAGCGAGAACGTGCGCCGCTCCGTGGTGCTGGACAGCAAGTGCGACATCCTGCTG
>CALMJO010000723.1 GCA_937864375.1 uncultured Spirochaetota bacterium | reverse complement strand
AACACACACAAGGGGGAACCCGGGATGATCATCACGCAGTTCACCGGCATTGACCATGTCGCGCAGGCGAAGACCGACGCCGCAAAACCGGCAAAGACGGACAAGAAGGAGGCGCCGGAGCCCGCGAAGGCCTCCTCCGACTCAGTCGATCTCTCCGTGTCCGCGAAGATGACCGCACAGCTCTACGGCCTCAAGGAGGCGCTTGAAAACATCCGCAAGGGAATTAACCTTGTGAACAGGACCGACGGCTATCTCGCGACGTCCGAGGACGCCGTCCAGAAAATCCGCGCCCTCGCGGTGAAGGGCGCGAACGGAACCTTCACGAGCTCCGACCGGCAGCGCTTCCAGGTGGAGGTGAGCGCGCTCGTGGACGAGGTGGACCGCATCGCGAGCCAGGCCGAGTTCAACCGCTTCAGGCTGCTCACCGGCGCGTTCTCGAAAGTCAATCCCCACGCGTCCATGTGGCTGCACGTGGGGCCCAACATGGACCAGCGCGAGCGGATCTACAGCGGCACCATGACCGCGCGCTCGCTGCAGCTCAAGGACAACTCCGGCAGGGTAACGGCGAGCGTCTCCACTCCCTCGGGCGCGAACCGGAGCATCGGCGTGATGGACAACGCGCTCGCCCGCATCGCCAAGCAGCGCGCCGACATGCTCGGCTATTCCGAGCGGCTCAAGGTGACCTCGAAGGAGGCCATGCGCTCCATGAACGCGATCCTCAAGGGAGGCGACGCGAAGCTCGACCGCGACGCCGCAACGGAGCTCATGGAGACCATCAAGTACCTCAAGCTCGACAAGGATAAATAGGCGCGGGGGGCCGAATCGCATACGGGCGCGCCAGGTGCGCGTTCCACGAACCAGGCATAACGGAGGAAAACAATGCATAAGAAAATACAATCGTCGGCCATGTTCCTGATGATGCTCCTCGCGGGGCTCCTCGTGTTTCCCGGGCGCGGGAATCCCCAGGGCGCCTCAGGGCCCGTCGCCGAATCGCGCGCCGTCCTCCAGGCCGCCGACATCCACCTCGCAGTCATGACCGACATCCTCCAGAAGATACGCGCGCTCGCGGTCAGGGCCGCGAACGGGACGTACAATGCGAAGGACCGGGAACTCATGGAGCTTGAATGCAGGGAGCTCTTAAAAGAGATCGTCCGGATATGGAACACCGCCGCGTGGAAGGGGACGCCGCTGTTCAACAGCCGCGCGTCCGGCTGGAAAAAGTCGCTGGACGTTCCCGTAGGCGCCCAGACGCTTTCGGTCGAGATGCCGCGCGTGTCCCTGGACGAGCTGGGCATCAATCCCGCGAAGGAGGACTACGCGCGAAGCCGCGCGAGCGTCGTCACGGGGGAGCAGGCCAACAGGACCATAGGCGTCATGGACGAGCAGATTAGCCGCCTCGCCGCGGAGCGGGCGCGCCTCAGGGCCTTCTTCATACGGCTGGGCTTCATCGAGCGGCTCCAGGATTCCCTCGCCGCGCTCAGGTAGCGCGGCAGTGCGGGAGCGCCCTCATTTCGCCATGGCGCTTTTCCGCAGCTTCTCCGGCATCTTCTCTATCGCGTATCGCAGCGCCGTGCGCGGCATGGCGTCCTTGTTGCGCATAACGTATGCGTGGACATCCCGCTGGTGCGCCTGGCTCGCGGCCTTGAGCATCCATCCGTACCCCTTCTGCACGAGGTCGTCCCCGTCGGCCAGGAGCAGGTCGGCAATACCGAACACGTCGGATAAAAACAATCCGCGGCGCGCCGGAACTACAAGCGAGACCGCGGCCGCCCGGCGGACCCACCTGTTCCTGGAGCGCGCCCATTTTTTTAAATGGGAAACGTATTCGGGAAACTTTTCCAGGAAGGCGCCCACTGTGTGGTTGCAGAGCGTGTCGCACGAGGCCCAGTTGCTTACGTACCCGTTAACCCAGCTCTCGAACACCTTGAAATCGTGCGGCTCGTAGTCCTTCCTGAGCGCGTACGACCAGGCGCACGCGATGAACGATTCCTCCATGAAGCCCGTCCTCCAGAGCTCGCCGCAGAGCTCGTAGACCCCCGCCCTTCCCCTGTCCCGGACTTCCTTGAAGGTCAGCCGCGCGATCCGGTTGACGTCCGCGGTCTTCACGCCGTGGAGCTTCACCTCTTCCTTGAAAAAGCGCATGCCGCTCTCGCGCGTTTTTTCGCTGGCGAGCGATTCAAGCTCGAGGCGAATCCGGGAAATGATGGGATTCATAGAGAACACCTTTGTCCAAACAGGATTATCACGGCAGACCCGGGCTCCATGCAGGCATCCCGCCCACCGCGCCCTACAGCCGCTCCGCGTACAGCACGGGATCGAAGCGCATGACGCACGCAAAGCCCTTCGCCGCGGGGAATTCCACCGTCCCCTGCAGCTGGTGCTCCACTATGTTCCTGACCATGGAGATGCCAAGCGTTTTCACGGCGGAGAAATCGAACCCCTCCGGCATTCCCACGCCGTCGTCCGCATAGGCAAGCTCGATCGCGCCGCCGGGGAGCTCCCTCAGCGAGACCGCGAGTGTCCCCTTCCTTCCGTCGGGAAACGCGTACTTGAGCGTGTTCGACACGAGCTCGTTCAGAACGAGCCCGCAGGGGATCGCGATATCGATGAGGACCTGCATGCTCGCGAGCCTGTAGTCCTGCGCGATGCTCCCCGTCGTCACGCCGTAGCTCGACATCATCAGGGGAACGAGCTCCTCGACGTATTCCCTGAGGTCGATCCGGGAGAGGTTCTGCGACCGGTACAGCTTCTGGTGCACGAGGGCGATCGAGCTTATCCTGCCCGCGGTTTCCCGGAACACCCTGAGGATCCGCTCGTCCTTCTCACCGGCGGCCTGGAGCGCGAGCATGGAAATGAGCACCTGCATGTTGTTCTTCGTGCGGTGGTAGAGCTCCCGGAGCAGGGTTTCCTTTTCCTCAAGGGAGGCGCGCATCGCCTCCTCGGCGCGCTTGCGCCCGGAAATATCCCGGATTATGGCCAGACTGTGAGTGATTCCCCCCAAAGGGAAACCGGATACATGGACCTCGAAATCGAACTCGGATCCGTCCGCGCGCAGTCCCCTGGATTCAAAGCTCCTGGGCTGTGTGTCCCCCTCCGCCCTCCGGCGAATGTCGGCGCCCACCGTCTCGCTGTACGCCGCCGGGATCATGTCCATGACCGGGCGCCCGATGATCTCCGAAGCGTCCGCGTAGCCGTGAAGCTGAACATATGCGGAATTCACGTACAGGTTGACCCCATCGCGCGATACGCTTATGGCATCCAGCGAATTGTCGAAAATCGCCCGGAAGCGCGCCTCGCTTTCCTTGAGTTCGCTGTACTTCCCCTCCAGCTCCTCCTGGGACCGGACAAGCTCTTGCAGCGTGCCAGCAAGCTCCTCGTTGGTCGCGTTGAGCTCCTCGTTCGCGGCCTCCAGGTCCCTGTTCGCGTTTTGGATCGCGTCCTCCGCGCGCTTGCGCTCGGTGATGTCGCGGATGATGCCGCGCGTTCCCGTCATGGCGCCAAAGCTGCGAATCGCGGAGGCCTTGAGCTCTATGAAGAAAACGGTACCGTCCTCCCGGCGCGTCCGGATCTCGGCCAGGTAGTCCGTGTCACGGTCGCTCGTCATGAACGCGGCAAACTTCGTGATCGTTTCTTCCCTGCTTTCCTCGTCCACGAACTCCACGAAGCCCCGGCCGATCATCCGGGCCGGTTCGTCGAATCCGAACATGGCCGCGAGCGCACCGTTGGCGAAGGTAATGACGCCCCTTGAATCCGTCATGAAAAAGCCGTCGCGCATCTCCTCCACCAGGGTCCGGTACTTCGCCTCGCTGGCGGCAATTGCCTCGCGGCTTTCCCTGATCCGGGTGACGGATTCGCTTATGATTCCCGCCGAATTCCTGAACGAGTGATAGAGCTCGCGGATCTCCCGGAACTGTAAAACTTTTCCGGGAACGGGGGAAGCCCGCCGTCCGGCTTCCATCCCGAGACGAGCGCGCTGAAATTCGCGAGGGGCCTTATTATAAGCACCGTCTGCCACCCGATCTTGAGCAATACCATGAGCATGAGCGTCCCCATGGCTATGTAGGCGATGAGCCTGATCCTGTTCATGAGTCCGGACACGGCGGCCATGGGCGAAAAGATGACGAGGTCGTTGTCCATCGCCGCTATATTCTTCCTGAAAAAGGCGTACTCCTCCTCCCCGATGCTCATGACGCCCTTAGTCTCCGCGGGGAGCATCTGGAGCGGAAGGGAGGAGAGCGTGCTCGACAGGATGTACCCGTCGTTGGTGGCGAAGACGATGATGCTCCCGTTCGATGCGGCGATGTGCTCCAGGTCGTCCCGGAGCGCGCTCAAGCCTATGCGCCCCACAAGCCAGCCGCGCGCATCGTGGTACACGAGGTACATCGAAAGCTCGCCGTTCTCGAACGCGCGGATCATGGAAGAGCGTACAATCTCACCCGGGGAAGCCCAATCGAGAAAGCCGCCGAGCGCGCTCGCTCTCACGTCGAAACCCTGGAAGATGAGGCTCCGCCCGCCCTTGACGAGAATGCGCGCAACCCTCCGGTCATTGTCGACAAAATAGAGATCGGAGAATTTATGCATCATGGCGATCGTGCCGGCGCTTTCCGCGACGCGCACGAACTTCTCCAGGTCCTGCGTGTGGCCGTCGATGAGCGTCTCGATGACCTTGTCGATCCGGTCGATTTCGAACCTCTGGGCCCGGATGTAGTTGTCCCGCGCGACGTTCTGTACGGTCATGAAGACCACGGCGAAGAACACGGTGATGACGACGAGTGTCACTACCTCGAGCAGCGCGCTGACGATGCGTACTGATCTCACGATTCAGTACTCCCGCGCGATGTCGGTCACAAAATAGAGGGGGATGGCCACGTCGCCATATTCGTCAAAGCTCACGTCGACGAATTCATTTGGGAAGGTTTTTTTCTTCAATATGTACTGCTTGATCTCTGCGGGCGTGCGCGCCCCGGCGTCGATCGCCTCGCTCAATATGCCCAGCGCGATGTACACGTTGATGCTGATGAACGTGGGCGAATAGCCGAACCGCGAATGGAAGGTCTCAATGTAGCGAGAGATCGCCAGGCTCTGCTCCCTTGGGGGATAGTGCGAGGGAAGGACGCAGTCCCTGAGAGCGCTTCCCGCGGCCTCGATCAGCTCGGGGCTCTTCACCCAGGGAGTGAATACGATCGTCGCGCCTGGAAAGCGCCGCTTCACCGCCTGGGCGATGGCCCCCGCGGCGAGGCTCCGGTACCCGCCTATGAGCAGGTATGCTTCGTCGCACGCCAGTCCCGCAATCTGTGCCTGGAGGGCCTGGAGGTCAAGCGAGTCGACGTTCACGTCAAGCGAGCCGCAAATCTCCTTTTTCAGGTATTTCTTCACGAATGCGAGCGCGGGCTGGGTGTAGCCGATGTTTTTAACGTCGCGCACGATGAGCAGAGACCTCCCGGGAAGCGCGTTGAGATACCCGGCGATGCGCTCCTGCTCGCTCCCCACGTCCAGGACATTACGAAATATGAAGTCATCCTTCCCGGAAAGCTTGTCGGTCGTCGCACCGGTGACGAAAGTAAACACAGGGGCGCTGTTGATCCTGTCCATGATAGCCAGCGCGCATGTCGAGGTATGGCTCGTAATGAGCACCTGTATTCCCTGGCGTATGATGTCCTCGAGGGCGGCCTTTGACTGCTCCGGGTCCCAGTTGTCGTTCACGGGCACGATCTCTATGTTTTTGATGCCCCGCTGTTCGATGAAGAGCCTGGCCGCGTTTATCTCGCTTGAGCCCACGATGGACCCGGCCTCGAGCTTGGTCATAATGGCGATCCTGGTCTTCTTTCCCTTCGTGCATGCCGTGATGACGCACCCGAGCGCCAGGAGCAGCACGAGCATACGGACTGGTTTTGACATATTCACGGGCACGTTCCCTCCTCATTCATTGTGCCGGCGCAGCCAGGCTGGCGTCCCCCCAGTATGAATCGCGTAACGGACAATATCAAGAAAAAAGCCCGCCTCTCCATGCCAAAAAAGAATTGACTGGCGCCGTGTTTGCGCCAGAACAAACACACCATGCCGGAAGTCATCCCCTGCATCCTGTGCGGCTCCCGGGACAGCCGCGCGCTCTTCACCAAGCCTTCCGGGGAGGGAGAGCCATTCACCCTGGCGGCCTGCCGCTCGTGCGGGCTCAGGTTCGTGTCGCCGCGGCCCACGGAGGAGGAAATCGCCCGCTACTATGAAGCGCAGTATTTCACCACCCGCACGGCGCGCGGCTACAACAACTATTTCTCGCCGGAGATCCGCCGGGAGATCGAGCGGGTGATCGAGCTCAACCTCCGTGACACGGGCTTCTTTCCCTTCGAGGCGGAGCTCACGCGCAGGCGCGCCCTGGACATTGGCTGCGCCGCGGGCTACTTCGTGAACTACCTGTCCTCCCGGGGCTGGGACGCGCGCGGGATCGACGTCTCCGCGGACTGCGTGTCATTCGCGCGCGGCAGCCTGGGGCTGAACGTCGAGCAGGGAAGCTACCTGGAGACATCGTACACGGAAAAGTTCCAGCTCATCACGCTCTGGGCCACCATAGAGCACCTGCACCACCCAGAGCTCTTTTTAAAGAAAATAAGCGCCGAGCTCGAGGAGGGCGGGAAGCTCTACATCACCACCTGCCGGGAGGGAGGCCTCAACTTCAAGGCGCTGCACGGGCCGGGATGGCGATTCTACAATTTTCCCGAGCATCTTTACTTCTTCTCGTTTGGTACCCTCAAAAAGCTTCTTGCGCAGAGCGGCTTTCGCGTGGTTTCATGGCACACGTACGGGAGCGGCACCGGGAAGGCGGGCTCCGTCCTGCGCCGCGCCGCCGACTTCATGGCGAAGAATTTCTACATGGGCGACATGATGCTCGTCGCCGCCCAAAAAGAACAAGCGGGGTGAACGTATGATCATCGCGAAAACCATCGAGGAGACCCGCGCGCACATCGCGCGCGCGCGCGCGGCGGGAAAGCGCATAGGCTTCGTACCCACCATGGGATACCTGCACCGCGGTCACACGAGCCTTGTTGAGGTATCAAAGCGCCACACGGACTTCCAGGTGATGAGCATCTTCGTCAACAAGATACAGTTCAACGACCCGAAGGACTACGTGAGCTATCCCCGCGAATTCGAGCGCGACTTCGCCATGGCGCGCGAGGCCGGCGTGGACCTCGTCTTCCTTCCCGACAACGAAATGATGTACGTGAACCACCTCACGCACGTGGACGTTGACCTGGTCACCACGCAGCTCTGCGGGGCGCACAGGGAGGGCCATTTCCGCGGCGTGTTCACCGTGGTCACCAAGCTCTTCAACATTGTCCAGCCCGACGTGTCGGTGTTCGGGCAGAAGGACATCCAGCAGGCCGTGAGCATCGAGAAGATGGTGTTCGATCTCAACCAGCCGGTGAAGATCATAATCGCCCCGACCGTCCGGGAGGATGACGGGCTTGCCATGAGCTCCCGCAACAAGCACCTTGACGCGACGCAGAGGAAAAACGCCCTCGTGATAAGCCAAAGCCTCGGGGAGGCGCGCGAATTGATCGCACGCGGCGAGCGGGGCGCGGCGGCCATCCTGGGCGCCATGCGGCGGATCGTGGAGTCGGGAAATCCGCAAAAGATTGACTATATTTCGATGGTGCGCTATATTGACCTTCAGCCGGCGGACACGCTTGCGGAAAAGAGCGTGATCGCGCTGGCCGCGTTCTTCGGCACCACGAGGCTTATAGACAACATGGTCATCGAGCCGGCGGCAGGAGGGTTTACATGCATCTACTGAACCGGATCGCCGCCGTAGTGCTCGCGTGCAGCCTGGCGTTTCTCGCGTGTTCCCGGACAAGCTCCCGCAGCCCCGAAGAGGCCTTCGAGGCGCTCAAAAGCGCTTACTCGGCCTCCGACGCCGGTGCGGTGACGGCCCTGCTCTCGGCGGCGAGCGTCGAAAAGATCCGGAAGATCACGACGCTCATCGCGGGCATGGGGGAGGAACAGCAGAAGGCGCTTGCAACTCGGCTCGAGATCCCCGTGAAGAGGCTCAAGAAGCTCACCCCCGAGGAATACTTGGCGCTGCAGTTCGAGCTGGGAAAAAAGCTCAACGAGGACGCCGTGCGCGAGGCGGTTTCTTACAAGATCGCGGGCGTGCGGATGCAGAATGATCGGGCGGTCATACGGGTGGAAAACGGCATGGAGCTCGTCTTTGTCAGGGAAGAGCAAAGCTGGAAATTCGACCTGGGCGACTGGTAATGCTGCCGACGGCGAAAGATATCAAGGAGAATCATAA
>CALMJO010000722.1 GCA_937864375.1 uncultured Spirochaetota bacterium | reverse complement strand
TAATTAGGGTTTCCTGAAAAAGTTCCAGGTCCTGGAAAAATTAATGGATGGGATTGAGTATATAGGGTAGAAATGCATGGAAAAATGAGAAATACGTATAAAATCCATGCACTAAGAGAAAGCGATGTATCGAAAGAAGAATCGCGAACAATTGGAATTTAAAGATTTCTATCTGCCCTTTGGGGGCAAACTGCGAAGCGACAATCGATGGATAAGGCTTGCGGAGCACATTCCCTGGGACGAGCTGGAAGACCGCTACGCGGCATTATTCAGCGAAGACCAGGGAGCGCCCGCAAAATCATTCCGGATGGCGCTTGGTGCGCTCATTGTCAAGGAGAGATTGAGCATTACGGATGAAGAGACCGTTGAGCAGATACGGGAGAATCCCTATCTGCAGTTGTTCATCGGGAAGGCGTCCTATCAAGATGAGGCGCCCTTTGATCCGTCACTGATGGTGCACTTTCGCAAGAGGTTGTCCAAGGAGATAATTGCTGAGATAAATGAGTTGATCGTCAAGGATAGGGATGGCACATCCGGCACGAATACGGGAGGGGCGTCCGGAGCAGATGGAGAAGCAAATGAGAATCCTGGGACAAACAAGGGGATGATGATGGTGGACGCAACGGTTACTCCGGCCGACATCGCATATCCGACAGACCTCAATTTGTTGAATGAGGCGCGAGAAAAACTTGAGGGCATCATCGACGTGCTGTATGAACCTTTGAGAAACGAAAGCGCGAAACCTCGCACGTATCGTCAGAAGGCACGCTGGAATTATCTTCGAACCGCGAAGAAGAAGAAAGTCACCCAAAAGGGGATCAGGAAAGCAATCGGCACGCAATTACGGTATGTACGAAGGGATTTGGGCCATATAGACGCATTGATCGCCCATAAGAAGGAGGAACCCTTGCTGGGGCTTCTTGCGCGCCGTGACTATCGTGCGCTCTTAGTGATACAGGAGTTGTATCGTCAACAGGAGAAGATGTATCGGGAAAAAATCCATTCAAGCGAAGATCGGATCGTGAGTATTGCGCAACCTCACGTAAGGCCAATGGTGCGGGGGAAAGCGGCGGCGCCGGTGGAGTTCGGAGCGAAGATTGTGGTATCGAAAATAGACGGGTATCATTTTCTTGAAGAACTCTCCTGGGATGGGTTCAACGAAGCGACCCGCTTGAAAGAGCAAATCGAACGGTATCGTGATAGATTTCATTGTTATCCTGAAGCGGTGCTGGCGGACAAGTTGTACCGGACACGCGATAATATTCAATTTTGCTGGGAGCATAGAATCCGTCTTTCCGGTCCGCGTCTTGGCCGAACTGCGAAGGACAGCAGGACGATAAGAAAGTGGAAGCGCAGGATCGCGGGATGTGCAACGGGATCGAGGGCGCGTTCGGCGTAGAGAAGCGCCGGTATGGTCTTGGATGAATAATGGCGAAACTACGTTCAACCAGTGAATTGTCGATTGCCATGATCATTATGGTGATGAACCTTGAAAAATGGCTCAGGGATATTTTTTCTTTCTCGTATCAAGACATCCCTGGTGTACTTGGACTCAGTTTTACCTACAAATACTGGAGATTTGACTTTTTCAGGAAGTCCTAAATAATAAACTTCCATTAGCAAAGGCAGACACCCATGAAAACTACCTTCCCCAAGCCGGTAACGCAGCTCAACGTCCTCAAGCGGTATCTCCACGTGCTCGCGCTGCTCCAGAAAAACGATGGAGAGGAATGCTGGAACGCCGGGAACCTTGCGGTCCTCCTGAGCGAGGACGAGGATCTGGACGGCGGTGTGGAGGACTTCACCATAAGGAAGGACATCGCCAAACACCTCGAGAACGAGCTGGGCCTCAAGGTGGAGACGAAGAAAGGCTCGCGCAGGACCAGGCTCACGGGAAAGCTTACGGACGAGCTGTACCGGCAGGTCGCGCGCCACTACTCGAATTTTGTAGCCCATGACGATGCGAAGGACATGGTGCTCGCCCGTCTTATCAAAAAGCACGAGGATGACGCGCTGTGGCTCATGGCGCGATTGTATTTCGCGCAGAAGAAGAAAAACGTGGTGAACTTCGAATACCGCGGCAATCTCAAGGCAAAGGAGAAAAAATACGCGGTCCATCCCTACCACATGGTATTCAGGAACAACAATCTTTACCTTGTGGGAATGAACGAAGACGGTGGCAGGATTCAACTGTTCATTCTCAACAAGGTGAACCGGCTGGTTGTAACAGATAAAAGGTTCGGCGAGCAGGCGCCGTCAATAGGGGAGATCTTCAAGGATACGCTGGGATCGTTCAGGGGAAAGAAGTACGCCGTGGAGCTCCATTTCGATGAGGCCCTGCTGCCCCAGATCGAGGAGATCCTGAGCGTGCTCGAGCCCAGGATTGAGCCGCTCGGGAAGGGAGGGCGCTACAAGGCTTCGTTCACCGTGAGCGATGACCTCTATCTCTGCAAGCAGCTGTTCATGTACGGCTCCAGGGTGGAAATAATGAAACCCGCGGAGCTCCGCGCGACCATGCTGGACCTGCTGGAGCAGGGACTTGCAATGTATAAAAAATAGCCCGCCGGCTGGGGGCGTGTTTCTTTCATACTGGGGTGCAGCCTGCCTGTTCAGAAGCAAAAACCGACAAAGACGCCTGCAATCGTTTCGTCCACAGAATAGCCGGTCTTTTTTGCCCCCTTCGAGTCGACATCGACGTTATAGCCATAGCCCAGGCCGAACGTCAGATCAATTATGATTCCCGAACGCAGCAGAAACTGCCAGCCCAGGGTGCATCCCAGCGCGGTGCGGTAATTGCGGTAGTCGACCCGGGTATTATAATAATGTGCGCTGTAATTGAAGAATCCCGAAAGTCCCGCGTAAAAACCCTCCAGTCCCGCATGAAATGGATGCCAATCCACACCGGCCAGGGGATACACATCAACACTCCTATCGGAAGTGTTCCTCTTGTCCCAGCTGTAATTGAGGCCGCCCTTAAGCATCAGCACGAGATGATCGGCGATCACCTGTTGATACTTGATATTCAGCGGCACAAAGTACATTGTTTCCCCGTAAAGAAAGCTCACCGGCGACATGAGCGGGAGAAACACGTCAACCGAGATTGCTTTTCCCGGGCCCTGCGCATGTGAAGATAGGGGCCACAGCCACAGGGCAAGGAGGAAAACCAGGATCATGTTTCCTTTCTTCATGTATCCAACCTCCGGTAAAAACAGTGGTACGATTCGCACCTTCCCCCATAACAAATATAGGGTATTTCCGGAGAAACAGGTACTCTGTCGGGGTCAATTACGCTTTACCCCGTCCAGTTGAATCGGTTCCCGGTTCTTTTTCATCCGCACATAAGTGCGCATAGGCCTCCAGGGTACGTGATATCGATGAAATGCACCTGCGATGCGTAATCCCGGAATTACCGAAAAAATTCAACCTCTACCCTTGAGGTCTAGCTTGTAAAGGGGGGCTGGCGTATTTTCGTATCATTGGGGTGTGTGCGTGCGCATTGTTTAATGCGTACCTTCTCAAGGCGGGAGCAGGAAAAATTTCCGGGACAACACAAAGATATCCCGGATGCCGCCGGCAAATAAAGAAATACCTGCAGCCGGCAGGCCCCTGTTCCAGAAAAGACAAATACATGAAGCACCCGGCGCGTGTACTGGCGTGGCCGGGACTGGTCGTCATTGGGGACGGGAAGCATTTCTCGCGATGACGCATCCCCCACACTCGTTTTAAGGGAGGAAAGTCATGAAAAAGAATTATTCGGAAATCACGGTGGTGCTGGACCGGTCGGGCTCAATGGAGTCGTGCGCCCAGGACGTGATCGGCGGCTTCAACAGCTTCCTGGAGGAGCAGCAGGCGGCGCCGGGCGAGGCGAGGATCAGCCTGTTCCAGTTCGACGACAGGTATGAATCGGTGTACGAGGGCAGGGACGTCAGGGACGCTCCCCGGCTCACGGGCGAGAGCTTCAGGCCGCGCGGCAGGACCGCGCTCTTTGACGCGGTGGGGCTCACGATCGCGTCCATGGATACGCGTCATGCGCACCTGGCCGACGAGGCGAAGCCGGAAAAGGTTTTCTTCATAATCATCACCGACGGCCAGGAGAATTGCAGCGTGGAGTACGGGTTCGCGCAGCTCACGGAGATGATCAGGGTGAGGCAGGACGAGCGCGGCTGGCAGTTCGTGTTCCTGGGGGCAAGCCTCGAGGCGGTCGACACCGCAGTCGACATAGGGATCAGGAAGGGAGGGACGATGCACTACGTCCACGACAAGGACGGGTACGAGGCCCTGTATTGGTCCATGTCCAAGAACGTCAGCAGGATGCGCGACGCTAAATTCAAGTCAGCCGACATGGGGAAACACGACTTCTTCGACCAGGAAGACATCGGGAAGCAGGAGGATATCCGGAAAAAGAAAAGGTAGCGGCGATTCGTGAAATGCAGCCGGGGGGCCCCGGGGCCCCCATCACTACAAAGAACAGGGAGGCTGGATATGAAGGAGAAGACTGTCAATGACGCATTGACGATCGAGGAGGTGTATGGCGCGCACGATGCCGACATACGGCGTTTCATCATGGGCATTTCGGCGCGCTACGGGATGAGGCTCACGCAGGACGAACGGGAGGACGTGCGCGGCGCGGTATACGAAAAGCTCCTCCGCGGGGCGCTGGAGCACTGGCGCGGGGAATGCAGCATGAAGAGCTACCTGTTTCGCGTGACGCGCAGCTGCGCGCTCGACTTTGCGCGCAGGGAGCGTGTCTACCGGGAGGCCGAGGGCGACGAAACGATCGAGAAGCTCCCGGACGCGGGCGTACGCGATTCGGCCCCCGATGCCGTTTCTAAAGAAGAATCCGCCGACAGTCTCGTGTACGGGACGGTGATGGAGGTCACCGGGGAGCTGGACGCGCTGGACCGGCGCATCTTCCGGCTCCTCTTCGTCAGGCGGCTGGGACAGGCCGAAACGGCGCGGCGCGTGGGGCGCTCGCAGTCGACCGTGTCGGCGCGCGCGGCGCGGATCCGGCAGATGCTGGTACAAATTGTCGCGGCAAGGCATCCCGGCTGGCTGAGGAGGGAACGCGTCGAAAATACGAGGCCGGGGAGGGAGGGCCCGGCGAGGGACACCCCGCCCGGCTCTCACTTTCCTGAACGATTCACCTGCGCCGCTTCTCCCGCAGTTTTTTCCCAATAATCCGCGTCCCGCCCCGGTCAGATACTTCAAAGTCGCGAGACGCTGGAGCGCGACGTGCGTGATCCGGGTCCGGGCCGCCGCGCCCTTACCCGAAGATGGAGGAAACATGAAAACGCTCATGGCGACGCTCTGCCTGCTGCTCATGGGACTGGGCATCAACTTCGTGCTGGGACTGGGCACGCTCCCCTGGCGGATCCATGCCGCGGGGATCCTGGCCCGCGCGCTCTCGTGCGTCACCGAGGCCATAGGCCTCATCGTCGTGGGGCGCAGGCTCTACACGCTCTACCTGGAGGTGCTCACCGAGGAGGACGAGAAGGAGCTTGGCCTGGAGGCGGATGAAACCCAATCCAAGGCGCGCATCGTCACCGACATCCTCGCGGACCTTTCGGACAACAGGGAGGAGATGAACGAAATTCTACGGAGGGTCGTGGAGGAAGCGGGTGGAATGAGCGGCAGGGAGTATATCCAGTCAAAGGCGAAGTTCCAGCTAGCCGGTAAGGGACTCGATGACACGGAGGGAGTGAGCGGACCCGACCGCTAAAATCCAAAGGAGGCGGCGATGAACCAACCTGATCCCCTGACATGGTCCCTGTTTAAGATCTTTTACGTCCCCTTTTTCTTCGGGATGTCCCTCTTCCTGCTCGTGCTTTGCCCCATGGCGTCTGTCATCACTTTCTGGGGATTATGGGTGCTCATCCGCAAGCGGTGAAGGCGTGAAGGGGACGTCAGTTCCCGTAGTACACGTAGTTGTACAGCGCGATGTCATCGGCGCCGTACTTTTTCCCCATGGCGCGCATCGTCGCGCGGAACGAGGCCGCAGCCGGCTGCCCGCGCTCGAACATTGACTCGATCATCCCGGAGAGGAAGCTGACGCTCCTGTCGAACTCGAGGAACCAGCGCGTCCCTATGTAGGTGCTCACGCCGGCCTTCATCATGTGGAAGGCCATGGAGTGCCGCGTGAAGGGGTCCGATCGGGCCGACTGGCACGAGTTCGAAATCACCACAGCCGGCGGGGAGGAAGAGAGGATGTCGGCCTGGTCGCAGCCGAAGATCTCCCCGTTGCGGCAGGTCCACCCCGTTCCCTGCGCGTCCGCGCTGTACTCCGCGTGGCCAAAGTAGATGATCGCCCCGTAGCGCCGGCTTGCGAACTCGACTCCCAGCGAGCCCGCGCTTTCGGCATTAACGCACCGCGCCTTCATAGGAAGCGATTCCAGGCACCGCCGCATGCGTCCCGCTGTCTCGTCGAACCCGGCTATGTCCTTCCCGGAACCGAATACCGCCAGGATGCCGTTGTCTTCCCCGGCCGGCGGCGCGGGAAGGCTCATGTCCGCGTCCAGGTTGAAACGGCGCAGGACCGGGAGCGCCATGCCGAACCTCCTCGCGAGCATGATCTCCCAGGGTATGCCCGCGAGCTCCGGGTCCACGTAGAGACCGGGCGTGCCGATTCCCTCCTGCTCCAGGGCGCGCGCCATGCCGCTGCCCAGGAGCAGCTTCTCCACCACCGCCGCGATCGCGTCGAGCTCCCTGGCGGAGTGCGTCCCCGCGAGGATGTTCGCGTTGATCTTCTTCCCGGCCTTGTCGAGCTCGTCGCCCACGGCCCTGATCGAGGAAGGGGGGAGCTTCTTGCGGGTGGTCTTGGCGACCGCGCCCCCCGTGTCCAGGCTGTAGAGCAGCTCGCCGCTGCCGCGCATGAAGTGCGCCCAGAGGCGCGACGGGGAAACCGGGATGGGCGTCACCGTGTCCCGGCCCCTGGAATGGATGTAGAGCACCTCGGCGCCGGGATTGGGAACGGAGCTCCGGTCCACGTACGAGCTCGCGTCGATGTAGGAGATGTCCATGTTGAGGTCGTGGGCGATGATGCCCAGGAGCGCCCCGAGTATCTTCTTCCCGCCGGTGATGTCGCAGAGGACGCTTCCCGATCCCGCGATCGCGCTCACTGCCTCTCGCATGGTCGAGAGGTTCCGGTCGTGGTCGTGGGGATCGATCATGACCGTGGTGATGCCCCCCGCGGCGGGTCCCTCGACGAAGGGCATGAACCTGGTGCGGACCATCTCCCCGCGCTCCCGGGCATGGAAGACGAGGAGCCTCCCGGCCCGTATCGCGTTGGCGATGATGAGCCCGGGCACCACGTCGTGGCCGATTATGAGGACCAGCGCGTCGTAGCGGTACACCTCGCCCTCGCGCGCGCGCAGGTCGATCTGCCCCGCGAGGAGGGAGGTGACGGCGGGGCGCACCCGGTCGAAGTAGAAACGGTATTTCCTGCTCCGGTCCCTGGTGCGCTGCCACTCGCCGGCGAGCGCGGATAGCGATTCGGTTGTTACCGGTGGCGTCGACATGTATCTCTGTTTCCGGTGTTGAAGCATACACGCGCGGCGGAATTAATCAAGCACTTCGCGCAGTGAAAAAAAGTTCCTATATTTGCCGGTGTCCCGCCGTCAGTAGTAGCAGTACAGGGAAGGCGCATGCCCGCACTTGGTGCGTTCCCCGTGCAGGCACGGAATGGAAATATGGATTGACTGCGCATGATGCGTGAAGCTACACTCCTGTCGTCCGGTTCTCCCGGCGCCATTTTTTACCATCGGAGCACGCTGTTGGGTATGCCTTCCGGCATCGACATCCCGAAGATCATCGCCGAGCACGACGAGAGCATCCGCAGGGCCGTCGCCGCGAGGATGCGCGCCTTCAGGGACATACTGGGCGCGGACGACCTCGAGGACGTGGTGCAGCTTACCTACCTTAAAATACTGGACGGCGCCCTGGACGGCTTCCGCGGCGACTGCTCGCTTAAAAACTACATCTGCGTCTACATCGTGAGAAGCGCGTTCGCCGATTTCGCCAGGAAGAACGTTCCGCTCCGCAAGGCGTGCAGCGAGGACCCCGCTGCGGAGATGGACGGG
>CALMJO010000721.1 GCA_937864375.1 uncultured Spirochaetota bacterium | reverse complement strand
ATTTTATACGGCTATTATAGAATGTCCTTAAAAAAGGACATAAGGAATGAAAGCATATTCAATGGATTTCAGGAAAAGAGTGCTCGCGGTAATTCAAAGTGATTCAATGACTCAAGAAGAAATTATGGAATATTTCGGAGTAAGCGCAACCTTCATATACACGCTTAAGAAACGCTTTGAAAAGACCGGTTCAGTCGAAGCAAAACCCCATGGAGGCGGCATGCCCGCCAAATTCTCCGGTCGTTCACTGGAACTCATGAAACGCTTTGTTGAACGACATCCTGACGCGACCTTGCAGGAAATTCTCGACCATACAGGGAAAAAGGCCAGTATCATGGCAGTATCACGAGCGCTTGATCGCTTGGGATTCCATCGAAAAAAAAGTCGTTACGGGCAGCTGAGCAAGATCGGGCAGACGTAAAAGCTGCCCGGAAAGGATGGCACAGGAAAATGGATTCTATAGATCCCAATCGCCTTGTTTTTATCGATGAAAGCGGCTTTACTACCGATCTGACGCGTTTATATGGGAGAGTTTTTGGAGGAAAACGGTTGGTGGATGCCGTTCCTGGCGCCGTTTGGAGCATGACATCAATGATCTCTTCTATTCGCCTGAATGGTTCAATAACCGCCATGACTCTAGCGGGCCCTGTCGATGGCGATAGTTTCAAGGTATATATTTCGCAAATACTTTGTCCAACGCTCCAGCCTGGTGATATCGTCATCATGGATAATTTAGCGTGCCATAAGTCGGAAGAGATACGGGAATTGATTGAAGGGGTCAATGCTGAGGTATGGTATCTGCCGCCGTATAGTCCGGACTTCAATCCCATTGAAAAAATGTGGTCTAAGATGAAAGCATCTATGCGCAAGTTGAAGGCACGGACTGAAAAAGAACTCAATCGAGCTTTTGCGAAGTCCTTGAAGATGGTTTCAGTTGATGATTCTGTCGGCTGGTTTAAATCCTGCGGTTATGGATTAATGCAATCGTGAACCGCTATAGTGTAGATTCGTGTCCATTTATGGTTATACCGAACTATCACGCAAAATAATGCCTATTTTCGTGATAGCAGGCTGCAAAATAGGGGACCAATTCTGGTCGCCCCCCCATAAATCAGGATAGCCTGTACTCTTCCGTACACCGTGTCCACGGAATTTTACGTCCGGCAGGGCTCTGACCCCTTTTCTTTGACAGAATACCATTGACAATTTTGTATGAATTGCTACAACAATCCATAAATTGTACGAATTATTCTAGATACTACACTGAAAGTGTCCACTTTCGGTGTTGTTTTTCTGTGGAGGCGCACGATGCGCGTGGGGATAGACGCGGGAAGTAAATTCATCAAGCTGGTAGTTTTGGAAGAAAATGGCAGCCTTCTGCAGGCTTCCTGCGAGCATATGGGCAAACCGGTCCAGGGGCTCCACACGCTTCTTGGCGGAAGAGCGCTTCCCAACGAAGCAGGCGCCGTCGCCGTTACAGGACATTTCGCAGACTACCTTCACGGGCTCCATCCCGGCTTCATTCCCGTTGACGGGGCTGCCGCCCTCATTGAGGCTGTACGGATGAGCGTACCGGGGTGCCGGCATGTCGTGTGCGTCGGCGCCGGGTCCATCAGTTATATACAGCTCGACGACGCGGGAGACTTCCAAGCGTATCGCGAGAATTCGTTGTGCGCAGCGGGAACGGGAAGCTTCCTGGACGAGCAGATGCGCCGGATGGGCTTCTCCTACGAATCGCTCGCCGCGCTCCCGCACGTGGACTCGCC
>CALMJO010000720.1 GCA_937864375.1 uncultured Spirochaetota bacterium | reverse complement strand
CGAGCATGCGCCCGGGTCTATTACTAACGGAGGTCATATGCTTCGCTACCTGCTCCTCTGGTTCGCGCTCCTCGCCGGCGCCATCCTGAACGCCGGCATCCGCGATTATACCTACGGCAGGCTCATGGACACGAACCTGTCGCACCAGCTCGCCGTGTTTCCGGGCATGCTCATCTTCGGGATCATTATCCGGTTCGCGTGCCGGCGCTGGCCTCTCGCCTCGCGCATTCAGGCATTGATCGCCGGCCTGGCCTGGGTCGCAATGACGGAGATCTTCGAGGTTTCCATGATCGTGTTTCTCCAGAAGAAGCCTTTTTCCGTGTTCCTGGACGCGCACAGGCTGTGGGAGGGCGAGCTCTGGCCCCTGCTCATTCTGTGGCTCGCGATCGCCCCGGTGTTGTTTTTCCGGGGGGCCGAATCGCCCCCGGCGTCTCAATGAAACCCAGGTTCGCCTTTCGCAGCTCGGCGTATACGACACCGCAGACGACCAGGGCGCCCTGCCCGTATGCCGCTTCAAGGGCATTCAGGGAATGCTCGCCGTGCACGGGGTCCGGAAGAAAGATATCGAGCAGGATGCTCGTGTCCACCGCCGTGATCATCTACCGGCCCCTGATTTCCTCGATATAATCGTCGCTTTCCCCTTTCCTGTTGAGAATTCCGTACACTTCCCGGAATTGATTCTTCCCCGAGTGCTGCTTGACGAGGAGAAGACCCTCCTTGACAGGCACGAAGTCGAGCTCGGTGTCCGGTTTAAGGCCGTACATGTCGCGGAATTTTTTGGGTATGGTGATCTGGCCGCGCTCCATTATTTTCATATTATTCCATCCATGATTGCATATTTATTAGTACATACAAGATACGCTTCCTGCGTCCTGCTGCCAATGACTTGAAGGATAATATTTTGGGGAGGGAATCGCTCTTCAGCGATTGGGTCGGGCACGCAGCCCCGCATCCCTACCTCCCCATCACCTCCGTGAGCGAGCGCCCGAGCGATTCGAAATCATAGGGCTTCATGAGGACGCCGTCGAACCCATGCTCGCGGAAGCGGGCCACCACGGTATCGTTCGCGTAACCGCTCGAGATGAGTGCCTTGATTCCAGGGGCCTGAATTTTTGTTGCAAACGGCATGCCCGCGCCTTCTCCTGTCCGCGGGGCATGCGATGGCTGGCGATATCAGGAAACTCAACTTCCAGGAAATCACCGCGGCGCGGCTTTCGGTCGACGAGGCCGCGGGTGCGCGGCGCTTCCCGGTGTGCGCGGTGATCGAGAACGTGCGGAGCCTCTACAAC
>CALMJO010000719.1 GCA_937864375.1 uncultured Spirochaetota bacterium | reverse complement strand
CGCCTCGAACGAGAGGGAGCAGTGAATGTAAGGATTACCGTCGAAATCCCGCCGCACGTCCTTTTCGGACGGCTCCTCGAGCGAGGTCACCATCATGTCGGCGAAGTAGAATTCCCTGTACATCTCGGCAAAAACGTCGGCGCCCTTGGGATACGCCTCGCACTGCGCATACTCGGCATGGTTGAGCTCCTGGATAGCCCTGGTCCATTTGACCAGCACCTGCTGGGGCCCGGCGAATTTTTCCCTGCCGCACCCGGCGCCCGCGATGAGCGGGAGCATGGCCGCCAGCAGGAGCGGCGTCCAGAAACGGGGATTCATGCGCATTCGATTCTTCCTTATATTTTATTTGACAATAAGCCGGTAACGTTAGTATTGTAAACCTGTACCGGATGATGCCGTATCAGTTCAATTACTATATAGAGTCAGCGGAATAAAAAAAGATACCCCTTTTAATACTCAGTGTATTTATCGTGTTTCCGGGCGATGGTCTTTACCGCTATGCTGGTAATTTACCGAATACGGCGTTGGCACGCGTGATTTTTGCGCGTTCCGGGCCAAATCGTCATGGCAAAAACCAGGGAAAACAAGACCGGGACGCCGGGGAGCCGCAAGGGCGGGAACGCGCCCGGCAAGCCGGCCCGCGCCCCCAAGTGGGACATCATCACGCACCTGCCGGAGAGCTGCGCCGTTATCAACGGGAAGGGCATAATCCTCGATGTGAACACCGCCTTCATGGGCATGTTCGGCATCGGCGGCTCGCACCTGAGCGGGGAAGCCCTCTCCGATTTCATCTCGCCGGCCGACAGGAAGGGCTTCCTGTCCCTTCTCGCCAGGGCCGCGGCCGCGAGGCGCCGGCCCGGCACTCACGAATTCACCTGCGAGAGGCGCGACGGCACGCGCTTTCCCGCCGTCATCCGCGTGAGCACGCTCAAGCCGGGAACGCAGGCGACCATCCTCGTCCAGATACATGACCGCACCGGGGAGATCGAAACGACCGAACGGATGGAGCATCTCCAGAGCCTCGCCTCGATCGGTACCTTCGCCTCCGGCGTGGTGCACGAGTTCAACAACGTGCTCACCGGGATTCGCGGCTACGCCCAGCTCGCCGCGCGCGACCTCGCGAACACGGGGCTCCTGGAAAAGGCCTTCAGCATAATCGAGGACGAGTGCCGCAGGGGGTCCGACCTCTGCAAGAACATGGGCCTCTATTCGTCGCGCACGCAGCTGAATCCCGAGCCCGTGTCACTCTCCGAGATCTTCGAGACGGTGATCGCGCTGCAGAGGAAGTACCTGGCGCAGGAGGGAATCGAGGTTATCACCGGGATCGACGACCTTCCGCCGCTCATGCTCGACCGGTTCCAGATACAGCAGGTGCTCCTCAACCTCCTGATCAACGCGCGCCACGCGATCATTCCCAAGGGAAAGGGCGTCATTCGCCTGCAGGCCAGGGGGCACCGTGACACCGTGAGTATAACCGTCGCGGACGACGGGATCGGCATCGACAGGCTCAACATCGCGAGGATATTCGATCCGTTCTACACCAGCAAGGGGCCCATCGGGATAGGGCGGACCGGCGCCGAGATCAAGGGGTCCGGCCTTGGTCTCGCGGTTTCGAACGCCATCGTGAAAAAGCACGGCGGCAGCATCAGCGTCGAGAGCACCCCGGGCGAAGGCTCATGCTTTACCGTGAAGCTCCCGCGGGTGCACGCGCGGGAAGCCGCGCGGAAGCACGTGCCCGAAAAACCGGCGCCGTTCCCGTGGCTGCGCCACCCGCTCAATGTGCTCGTGGTCGACGACGAGATGAGCATCCGCGAGCTGCTCTTCCGCGCGCTCACCGCGCGCAATATTGCGGTGACGCTCGCGCGCAACGCGGAAGAGGCGGCAATGCTGTGCAGGGCCGAGCGCTTCGACGTGGTGGTTCTGGATTACATACTGCCGGAAAAGAACGGGGACCACCTGATCCCCGTGATCAAGGAGCACCTTCCCGACGCAAAGATCATCATGATCAGCGGGTGGTCGTCATCGCCCCTGAAAAAGAAGAAGATTGGAAAAGAGGTGAGCGCCTGGATCGAGAAACCCTTCGAGATCGGCGATCTGCTCACGACCCTGAGCGAGCTCACCGCGGACCAGGGCCTCAAGCACTGAGCGCCTAACGGCTCCCCTCCTCCTTCTCGCCGAATACCTGTGCGGAAAATTTCTGTATGCGCACCCCGGGCTTCCTCCATGCATCCCCCGGCATGCCGGCCTTGTTGCAGGTGTGTTCGAGGAACTGGCCCGTGTCCCAGCCGTACTCGGTCGCGACTTGCGGCAGCAGGAGTCCCGACTGGTGGCCGCTGGAGACGATGAGGCCGTCGCGGCCCACTACGATCTCCTTCACGTCCTTTACGTCCTCCAGGGGCGACATGATGGAGACCTCTATGTCGATCCTGTCGAACTCCTGCGGGCGCAGCGGGGGAAACCGGGGGTCCTGGAATGCCGACGAACGCGCCATGTCGACGATCGTGTCGGGGATGTTCTTGATGCCGGTGATGTAGCCTATGCAGCCGCGCAGCTGCCGGTTGATGTGCAGCGTGACGAACGCGCCGCACTTCTCGCGGAACACCGGCTCGGCGAACTCATTTTCCATGTCGGGCGCCGGCAGGGTCTTCGAATCGAGATACTGGCGGATGGCGCGCCGCGCGAGCGCAAGCACCCGTTTCTTCTGGCTCGCATTGAGCTCTATCATGATTGTTCTCCCGGTTTGAAGGTTTTCATTTCACTACCGCGGCGGCAAGGTAGCCCACCACCTGGTCCTTTCCCCCCGCCGTGTCGCCCGAATTCGCGTACTTGAGGACCTGTACCTCGCGCGCGCCCATCATCTTCGCGAACGAAAGCCCCGTGAGCACCGGGCCCTCTCCGCACGCCTGCGATTCCTCCGACGCAAGCGACTTTGCGAGCGCCGCGAGGTCGAATCCCTCGAGCTTCCTGATGAATATGCCGTCCAGTGCGTTCGCGCGCTCGTAGGGAAAGTAATGGGAGAGGTCCGTCGAGATGACCACCGCGTATTTACGGGCTTCGTTCCTGAGTACGGAAGCGAGCTCGTCGGCGATCGCCGCGCAGGCATCCGGCTCGACCGTCCCGATGATGAGGGGGACCAGGGAAAAATGACCGAGCGTTTTCTGCAGGAAGGGCAGTTGCACCTCGAGTGAGTGTTCGTACAGGTGCGCCTCCTTGATGAACTTGATGTGCGGCTGTTTCTCCAGCTCCCGTCCTATCACCTCGTCCACGGGCACCTCGCCCAGCGGCGTTTCGAACACCCCCGAGGGCCAAATTGATGCCCCGTTGAACCGCGCGCGATGCGAGGGCGCGAGCACGACCGCCAGCTCCACCCCCGAACCCGCGAGCTGCGCGAAGGAATACGCCGCCACCGGACCCGAGTACACATAACCCGCGTGGGGCACGATGAGCGCGACGAGCTCCCCGCCGAGCTTTTTCTTCTCTGCGCTTTTCAGGAATTCGTCCACGTCGCCCGACAGGCGCTGCGGATTGGAGGGATAGAACGAACCGGCGACTACGGGACTTCTCCGGAGCATGGCGACCTCCTTCTACGAGCTGTGTGTATACGCGGCTATCTCCTCTTCCACAAGGTCGAGGATTTTGTCGGCGAGCGCGCGCTTTGACGCGAGGGCGAGCTCCACGCGCGCGCCGCGGCGCGTGAAGACCGTGATGATATTGGTGTCCACCGCGAAGCCCGCGCCGGGCCTGCCCACGTCGTTCAGGCAGATCATGTCGAGGTTCTTGTCGCGAAGCTTCCCGCGCGCGTAATTCTCAACGTCGTGCGTTTCCGCGGCAAAGCCCGCGGTGAAGAGCCCCTCGAGCCCCGGCCCCGCGCTTTTCCTGGCGGCGACCGTCTTGAGGATGTCGGGATTCTTCACGAGCTCGAGCACCAGGCGATCGTCGTCCTTCTTGATCTTTGTCGCGGATTTTCCGGCGGGCCTGTAGTCCGAGGGTGCCGCCGCCATGATGAGCACCGTGGATCCCGTGAGCTCGCTCATGACCGCATCGAGGAGCTCCATGGTGGATTCGACCCCCACGGTGCGATAGGTTTTTCCCTCCAGGAGCGCCGCTTCCATGGGCCCGTGGATAAATACGGTCTCGCCCGCGCGGTGCGAGGCCGCATCGGCGAGGGCGACGCCCATCCTTCCCGAGGACGCGTTCGAGATGTAGCGTACCGGGTCGATCCACTCGCGCGTGGGCCCCCCGGTCACCACCAGCTTTCTATCCGTCAAGGACATCGCAGGCGACCCTGTAGATGGTTTCGATTTCCGCGAGCTTCCCGTACCCCAGGTCGCCGCACGCCACCATCCCCTCGGCCGGCTCCACGAAGCGCACGCCCCACTTTTCCAGGCGCGTGACGTTTTCCCGGACGGCCGGGTGCTTCCACATGTTCGGGTTCATGGCCGGCGCGATGAGCACCGGGCAGTCCACGGACAGGAAGGTGGTGCTAAGGAGGTCGTCGGCGATCCCGTTCGCGAATTTGCCGATTATGTTTGCGGTGGCCGGGGCCACGACGAGGAGCGAGGCGCCGTCCTTGAGCTCGATGTGCCCCATCGCGCGCCGCTCGTCCGCGAACGTCCGGGTGTACACGGGATTGCCCGAAAGCGTCTCCAGCGTGAGCGGCGTCACCATCCGGGTGGCGTTTTCGGTGAGCACGCAGTGTACCGCGTGCCCCGCCTTCACGAAGGACCGGACCAGCTCGCACGCCTTGTAGGCCGCGATGGACGACGATACGCCGAGTATTATTTTTTTCATGAGCGCTTGAACATCCTTTCAATATCTTTCTTTTCGAGCCTGTACAGGAATGGCCTGCCGTGCGGGCAGCGCAGGTCGTGGTCCCCGGAGAGCGCCTCCTGCACGAGCTGCTCCGCGTCCCTCGAAGAGAGCGCGTCCCCCGCCCTCTTCGCCGCATGGCAAGCGATCGTCTGCACGGCGCGCTTCCGGAAATCGGAGGCGCTGCCTTCCCCGAGCGCCTCGACCAGGTCGCGGAAAAACGTGTCGAGGTTCGATCCTTCCAAAGATTCGGGGACCCCCCTTACCACCACAGCATGGTCCGGGAAGGCGTCGATGTCAAATCCAATTTCCGCGAGGCGGGCCCGGTGCTCCATGACTGCATCGAACTCCTCGACGGAAAGGCTGAGGACGTGGGGGAAGATGAGGGCCTGCGTGCCGGGAGCGGCCGCGCGGGCTATGAGGCGGTCGTAGATCACGCGCTCGTGGGCGGCGTGGAAGTCCATCACGTGGAGCGCCCCGTCGTTTTCGAAGACGATATAGCTTTCGAAGGCGACGCCGAGCACCCTCGCGCCGCCGGCCGCCGGGGCCGCGCCGCCCTCCCTGAGCAGGGATGCGTGGGCGGGACGCGGAATCTCGGGCGCGGCCCCCGGGAGCGTCCCCTGCGCGGCGGCGTCTCCGTCGCCGGGCGACAGATTTTGCACAACGTGGCATGCCGCCTGCGGCGCCTGCTCAGCCGGGTACGGCAGGGGCGCGCGGGGAATCTGCTCCGCCGCTCCGGAGTGGGCCCTGAGCGCGCTCCCGCCTATGCAATGCGCGGTGCGGTCGAGCGCCTTGCGGCAGAGCCCCTGGATGAGGCTGTCGATGTAGCGCTGGTCGAAAAACTTGATCTCTCGCTTGGCGGGATGGATATTGACGTCGACGAGCGCGGGGTCCACCTCGAGGAACACGATCGCCGCCGGGTGGCGTCCCCTGGGCGCGATCGCCTCGTACGCGCGCGAGAGGAGAAAGCCAAGGTAGCGGTATTCGACGAGCCGGTTGTTCACGAAGAGCACCTGCATGGAGCGCGACGACTTCAGGAAACCGGGTGCCGAAAGAAAGCCGCTGATGGCGGCCCTGAGGTCGCTCAGGCGCTCGTGGTAGAGGCTCCCGGTCACGCCCTTCCCGTAGATCTGCTCGATGCGCTCCTCGATCCCCTCGGCGGGGGCAAGGAGGAGCTCGCGCCGGCCGTCGCTCGCAAGGGTGAAGCGCACGCCGGGATGCGCGAGCGCAAGCCTCAGGAACACGCTCTTTATGTTCTTGATCTCCGACGCGGCGCTCTTCATGAATTTCTTGCGGGCCGGCGTGTTATAGAACAGGTTCTCCACGATAACGGCCGTGCCGCGCGGCCCCGCGTAGTCGCTCATATCGATGGAGCCCTCGCGGCACACCAGGCGGCCTCCCATGGGGGAACCCTCCGTGCGCGAGAGGATGGCGAGCCTCGAAATGGCGGAAATGCTGGAGAGCGCCTCTCCCCGGAAGCCGAACGTGCGGATCACCTCGATGTCGTGGGCGGACCGGATCTTGCTGGTCGCATGCTCCATGATCGCGAGGGGAAGGTCGTCGCGCACAATGCCGTCGCCGTCGTCCCGTACCGCGATCTTCTTGATTCCCGCCTCTGCGATTTCGACGTCGACCTCGGTGGCGTGCGCGTCCAGCGCGTTCTCCATGAGCTCTTTCACCACGGAGAACGGCCCCTCCACCACCTCGCCCGCGGCGATGGTGCGCTTCACATGGTCGGGGAGTATCTCAATCCTGTTCACCGTCGCGCTCCGGTCGTGTAATGCGGACGGTCACGGCCAGGCCGCGCCCGCCCGGGGAGTGAGCCTAGCTGAATAACTGTTCGAGCAGCATGGGAAGGGTGCTGCCCACCCTGCCCCGTATGAAGACGTCGGTGATGGAA
>CALMJO010000718.1 GCA_937864375.1 uncultured Spirochaetota bacterium | reverse complement strand
GATCCAGGGGACCACCATCCCCTTCCTCGAGGGGCTCGCGGGACTGATGAGCGCGTGGGACCCCAACGCCCGGCGGACGTACTTCATTTACGGCGGCGGCTGGATGGCCCGTTATGCGTCACCTGAAGGGCTCCAGGGCAACTCGATCTACGGCTTCAGCACCAACCAGTCGATCGTGAACGGCTCCGACCGCACCGCGCTCGAGGCCGACGACACGATTTTCCTGCGTCCCACGCAGAGCGAGGTGATCATGCGCGAGTTCGGCGACCTGCTCGTGGTGCGCGGGGGGAAGATCATCGACCGCTGGCCGGTGTTCGGCGAGTAGGCTTGTCCGCGGACGGGGCGGGGCTCTGACCCCTGGAGGCATTGTTATGGACGGGAAGAGCGCCCAGGAAAACAAGGCGAGGTTCTGACCCCGGGAATGCATTGTTATGCCCCGGAAAGCCGCGTGACGGGAGACGTTCCAGGCATCCAGTTGATGACTGCCGGGTTCCCCGCGAATAAGCAGTTCGGCCCCCTTGACGCCGTTCGCCCGGTACGAATGAACGGGCGGTTCACCGGTCTCAAATAGTAGTTGTGTCGACGGACCGCAATAGTACGATACCCGTGCGGCGACGAAAATGGGACAATAATGGTAAAGGACAGGCAGACACTCCTGGATTTCGAGCGCTCCCTGATCGCCGCGGAGCCGCCTGACTATTTGAATAATTTCAGAATTGCAAACTGGCTCTACAGGGAAGCCGTTGCGCTTAAGGCGTTCCCGCCTTCCGATCCGCTCGAAGGAATTGAAACCGATATCCGCGTTGCAAGGATCATTAACAGTGTTTGAACGTCTTCTCGCGCGAACCGCGTTAAAACTTGAGAATGCGGGCATCCCCTACATGGTCAAAAGGGGCCAGGCGGTCCTGCTCCATGGAGAGCCGCGGCTCACGCGGGACATAGATATAACGGTGGGAATTTCCGGGGAAGAGCTTGGGCGGATTCTGGGCGTGGTGAGCGGATTGCGGTTCAGGATTCTGCCCGATGACGCGGAAGCGTTCGTGAAAAAAACCATGGTCCTGCCCGTACTTCATCCGGCGAGTGGAATAAGAATTGACTTTATATTCTCATATTCGCCGTACGCGCGGCAGGCGATCGGAAGGGCCCGTGGCGTCGAGCTCGGGGGGAAGACGGTCAGGTTCGCGACGGCGGAGGACCTTGTAATACACAAAGTGTTCGCGGGCAGGGAGCGGGATATCGAGGATGCGCGGTTGGTGCTCCTTAAAAATCCTTCGCTCGATGTCGGGTATATTGCGAAATGGCTCAGGGAATTCGATGCCGCGCTTAATGAGGATTTTGCATCACGATTCGGGGGCTTGCTTTCATAAACCACGCCGCACCTTCAAAAAAATTTGCGAAAAAGAGAAAATAAATATTGACGATTTCACCGCGCCCCGCTTTATTTAACTAAACAGTTAGTTAGAATAACCGGTTGGTTAATATTATGATGAAACATTACAATCCCTCCTACAAGAGCCTCCTGTGGATCATGCCCTTTCTGACGGGACTTCACAACCTGGAGGAGGCACCGTCCATGGTCGGATTTTTGGCGCGCTATCTCCCGGACATCCATTTTGTCACGGAAGGGCAGTTTTACGCGGCGCTCATAATCGCAACCC
>CALMJO010000717.1 GCA_937864375.1 uncultured Spirochaetota bacterium | reverse complement strand
TACACCTCTCTATTCGTCGGCAGCGTCAGATGTGTATAAGAGACAGCCGTAGTGCAGGCCAGAGGCCCGGCGCCGATCGACATGATTTTCATTGAGGCAGGCAAAGAGGCCGCGCGCGACGAGGGACGGGACCGGCTTGCCGAATCGCTCGTGTTCGCGCTGGCGCGCCGCGGGTTTCGCGCAGCGTCGTACGCCGGGGGGGAGGAGCCGGCCGACGCCTTCAGGCACCGCGCCATGATCAGGGTGTTTCGCGGGGAGAGCGGCGATATCTTCGACCGGCGCGCATCCCTGAGCGTGCACCTAGGGATACGCGATGCGCGCGGCGGGGAGCCTGTGGCGCTGGTGAGGTTCCTGTGCGACGGCTGCGACATCGCGGAGGCTGAGTGCGCAGCGCGTATCGCCGAGCGGATCGCGGCCGAGGTGGACGGGCTGGCCGGGAAATGAAAACGAGAGTGGTTATCGCTATTGCATGCGTGGCCTTCCTTAACGAGGGCGCATACGCCAAAGAGCCGGCGCACCGCGTTCTCGATGCGCGGGAGGCCGTCAAACAGGCCTGTGCGTACAGTCCGGAGCTCGGCCGGCTTCGCGCGAACATCGAGTCGGCCCTCCTGGCCAGGAGGGAGAAGTGGCGCGAGTTCCTGCCGTCGGCGTCCCTGCAGTACCTGCAGGATGAAACCGTGAATACCGGCGCGCGCGACGAGCGGAGCCGCCAGGTCCTCGTGACCCTGGGCTACGACATCCACACCGGCGGCACGACCTTGGACGAGTACGAGGTCGCGGGATACGAGCAGCTCATGGCGCGCGAGCGCTTTCGCGTCGAGCGGACCGCGCTCGTCCTGGCGGTGAAGAAGGAATACTGCGCGCTCCAGGGCGCGGCCGGCGAGGTCGAGGTGCAGCGCGCGCTTCTTGAAAGCCTCAGGTTGCAGCGAAACATCATCGACGAGGAGGCGCGCCATGGCATGGCCACGGAGCTCCAGCGCGTGCAGGCCGACGCGCGCATCGCGGAGGCGGAATACGAGCTGTCCAGGGCCCAGAACGCCTGGCGGGCCGGTCTCATGAATATCAGGATGCGGATCGGCGCCCCGCCTGAAGAGGAGCTCGCGATCGCTCCCCTGCCGGATGATGCGGGCAAGGATGAGACTCCCCCGAGAACGAAGGATGCGCTGACGGCGCATGCGCTCAAATCCAGGCCCGAGATGCGCCAGGCGAGGTACGCGCTGCGCGCCGCGCACGCAGCGGAAAGGATCGCAGGGAGGTATTACCTGCCGGTCGTCAGGCTCTCGGGGAGCTACGGCTACCGGGGGGATCGCCTCCCGCTGGACGGCCGCGTGTGGAGCGTGGGCCTGTCGGTGACCACCGCTATCCTTGGGAGCACTGTCGACGATTCGCGCGGGTGGGGCGAGGGGGATTACGGAGCGCAGCAAAGCGCGTCGCATAACGTACGAATGGACCTCTGGAACGATCCCACGTACGCGAGACGGGCGAAAGAGGCCTCCTTCGCGTACAACGAGGCGGCACGTGAGGTGGAGCGCACGCGCGCCAGGATAGTCCTGGAGGTGGAGCGCGCCCTCGACCGGGCGGGAGAGACGACGGGTCTCGTCTCGCTCGCGCGGACGAACGCGGACCTCCTCGCGCGCCAGGCGGCGATCGAGGATACACGGGCGCGCCTGGGGGAGCTGGCGCGCTACGAAGTGCTTAAGACATATGCCGAGCTGGCCAAGGCGCGGCTCAGGGAACGATCCTCGCTCGCGGAAAACCTCGCGGCCCGGGCCGAGCTCGAAGCGGCCCTGGGCGATGATGACGGCGGCTCATTATGAACTGGAGGAAGGAAAGGACATGAGGATCAACGCGCGGGAATTTTTTATCAGGCACCGGAGAAAGGTCATGCTCGCGGTGCTCGCCTCGGTCCTGTGCGGGACGGCCGCGGGCGTCTTCCGGGGCGAGGGCGGAAAACAGGGGAGGGCCGACGGGGAAGGCTCGCTTCCAGAGGTCGAACTGGTGAAGGTGGATCGCAGGGACGTGACGCTCGAGATCGAGATCCTGGGCACGGTGAGCTGCAGGGACAAGGCGAGCGTCTCGTCCAGGGTGCAGGGCAGGATCGAAGCGGTGTACGCGGAACAGGGCGACACGGTCGCGAAGGGGCAGATCCTCGCGCTGATCGAGCTCCTGCCGCTGGAGCTTGAACACAGGAGCGCCCAGGCGGAGCTCAGGTCCGCGGAGGCGGCGTACCGGCTCGCGCGGGAAAAGCAGGAGCGCGCCGAACGCGAGGTGGAGAAGCACCTTCGCGCGATTTCACGAGCGCGCGTGGAGCTCGCGGGGAAGCTCGCCGAGTGGAAGAACGCCGACTCGGTCCTCAGGAAGAAGGAGGAGCTCTTCCGCGCGGGAGGCGTCAGCCGGGTGGAGCTCGATGCGCTGCGGACCTCGTGGACCGGCGCGCAGGCAAAGTACCTCGCATCGAAAAAGGAGCACGAGATCCTCCTCGTGGGATTCCGCGACGAGGACATCAGGAAAGCCGGGCTCGAGGTCCCCGCCCACGAGGACGCGCGCGCCCTGTCGCTCGCGAGGCTGAATACGAAGCTCGAGGCGGCGGAGACCGATGCGGCATTCAACGCCATGAAGCGCGCGGAGACGGCCGTTGAGATAATCGGCACCCATATAAGCGAAGCGCACATACGCGCCCCCATCGACGGGGTGGTCGCGGCACGGAGCGTTGAGAAGGGAGAACGCACCCGGGACGACACGCCGCTTTTCGTCATCATGAACGTGGCCCAGACCTTCATCATCGCGAGCGCGGGCGAGAAGGAGACCGCGCGCCTGCGCAGGGGACAGGAGGCGCGCTTCACCGTGGACGCCGTCGATGGAAAGACCTTCCGGGGCGAGGTCTACCTCGTGAGCCCCGTGCTCGACACCGGCTCGCGGACGGTGGAGGTGCGCATTCTCGCGGAAAACGCGCGCGGGGAGCTCAGGCCCGGGATGTTCGCGCGCGCCTCGGTCGCGGCGGAGAAGGTGGAGAACGCCCTGGTGGTTCCCAGGGACGCGTTAGGCGAGATACGCAACGGCGCCTCGGAGGCGTTCCTCTACCGTGAAGGGGCGCTGCGCAGGGTACCGGTGAAGACGGGAAGGGAGTTCGGTGCGGGGGTGGAGGTGCTTTCGGGACTGGAGGAGGGCGACCTCGTGGCGGGACCGGGCACGCGGCACTATGCCGACGGAATGAGGGTGCGCATCGCGCAGGGAGGCTGACGGGCATGTTCAGGAAATACGAATTAATAAACACAGGGAGCCTCTCGGCCCTCCTCGCGATGGCCCTGGTACTCCAGACCGCGTCCTGCGACCTGGTCACCAGGCCGCCCGCGGTCGAATGGGTGCGTCCCGCGAATGGCGCGCACGCGGGGCGCGACACTCAGGTGGAGGTTTGCTTTTCGGAATCCATGGAGCTCACTTCAACTGAGCGCGCTTTCACGCTTTCCTGCGCGGAGGGCGCGGTGGAGGGAGCCTTCGTCTGGGAGCGCAGGGGGCGGCTCATGCGCTTCACCCCGCATCTCCCGCTGGATCGGGGCGCCTGCACCGTAACCGTCGGCGAGGATGCGCGCGACGTGGAAGGTGCCGGGCCAGGCCGCGCCTTCCGCTCGGGATTCTATACCGCGGCGGAGCTCGGGCGGCCCGAGGTGCTCGAGGTGTACCCCGCCGATCTTGCCGTGGGTATCCCCTGCACTTCTGTGATACGGTTGAGGTTTTCCGAGCCCATGGACACGAAGAGCGTCGAGAGCGGCCTCAAGATTTTTCCCGCGGCCGAGGGCGTCGTCACATGGAACGAGGCGCGCGACACCATGGAGCTCCGCCCTTTTAGGAGCCTCGCGTTTCTCACCGAGTACGTGATCGCGCCGGGGGCGGAATGCGCGGACCTGTCGGGAAACCGGCTCGCGGCGCGGCGGGAGTACCGGTTCACCGCAGGTGAAGAATTCGTGAAACCGGTTCTCGTCGAGGCGACCAGCCCGGGAAGCGGCGAGAACTGGGCGCGCTCCGGCGATTACGCGGAGCACCACGGCCTGGGTACCGCCCCGGTGCTCCTGTTCGGCTTCAGCGAGCGCATGGATCGGGAAAGCGTGGCGCGTGGGATCGAATTGCTTCCCGGCGCGCAGATGAGCATCGTGTGGGAATCGGAGCTCTCATGTGCGGTGAGCTTTCCCGCGGGACTGGAGGCCGGACGGCGCTACGAGCTTCGCGTCACGGACGAAGCGAGGGACGCCGCGGGCAACCCGCTCGTGCGCGGTTTCACGGCGTACCTGTTCACGGACGGCGACGATGCCCGCGAGCCTACGGTTACCTCGGCAAAGATTCTCGCTCCCGGCGGACCGGTCCCGCTCATGCACATGGGGCTCGTCGAGCCGCCCGGTACGGAGCTCGCCGACGGCGCCGTGCGGATCGAACTGGCGTTTTCAGCCGGGATGGCGCGCGCGAGCGTCCCCGAGAACACGTCGATTGGCTTCATCAACGGGGCGGACCCGACCTTCAGCGGCGCGGTGCGCCGGTACGAATGGAGCGGGGACACGCTCACGATCACCGTCGGCTCGCTCAGGCGGGACAATCTCTACGAGCTCAGTCTCAGGGGCGGGCCCGACGGAATACTCAGCCTGGCGCGCGTGCCCAGGACCGGCGACATCCGCTACTTTTTCAGGTTTGGAGAGTGAGCCCTTGCGAGGTAATATCCTGACCTTCGTAGTTTACCTGGCAGCTTGTGCGGGGATCGGGCTGCTCTGCGTCCCGGGATGCGGCTTAGTGCCGGATACAGGCCCGCCTCGCGTGGCAAGCATAGTCCCGGCGGACGGCGCGGTGGGCGTAGCGGACCGTACGGCGATCGTCGTAACTTTTTCCGAGGAGATGGACAGGGCATCGACGGCGGACGCCGTAAGCGTGGTCGCGGGCGGCGCCCCCGTCATGGGGGAATTCCGGTGGCGTGGAAGGGAGCTTTCGTTCATTCCGTCCGCGAGACTCCCCCACGGTAAATGCCGCATAACGGTATGCGAGAGCGCCGAGGACGTGCATGGAAACGATCTCGAAAGGGAGGCGGTTTCCGAGTTCGGAGTGGGGAGCGACTTTTCCTCGCCGCGCGTCGCTTCGACCAGCCCCGCGGACGGGTACACGGGAATGCCCGCGACCGTGATGGTGGCGTTCTCGGAGCCCGTATCGCCCTCCTCCGCCGCGCGGGGCGTGAGCCTCTCGCCGGGCGTGACGCTCTTCCGGGAGTTTTCACCGGACGGGACCGTGCTCACCCTGAGGCCGTACACGGGTTTCGCCGCGGGGACGCGTTACGTGCTTTCAATCTCGCGCGAGGTGACGGACCTGGAGGGAAATCCGCTGGAGGCGGAGGAGCGCGTCAGCTTCACCGCGGGAGAGGATTTAATCGCGCCCTGTCTCGAGTGCGGGCAGGATTCAACCGTCGGCGCGTACGCGGTGCGCGGGGGAGGCTCCGTACGACTGGATGCGCAAAACCTTTTTTCCGGCGCGGTGGAGCGGGACGCCGCGCTTAGGCTCGTGTTTTCGGAGCCCATGAGCAGGTCGTCCGTGGAGGATGCGATCGGCCTTTCACCTCCGGTAGACTGCCTCACGGAATGGGACGCCTCCGGGCGCGCCGTTACGCTCACGCCGGCGGGAGGTGCGGAGCTCGCCCCAATGCAGGAGTACGCTCTCACCGTGAAGGGAAGCGCGCGTGACGAGGCCGGGAACGGCCTGGCCGCGGACCTGGTCTACCGCTTCATCGTGAACGGACCGCTCTCGATCCCGCTGGCGCTTAACGCGAGCTCCATCGTCCAGCTCCCCGCTGACGGCGGGGATATCCTTGGACTCCCCATGGATTCGTGCCTCCGGCTCGACGACGGCTTCGCGCTGGAGAGCACGATCGGCGGCGTCGAGGAGCGGGTCTTTGTCGTCCGCGCGGTGTTCACGAGAGAGGACGGGTC
>CALMJO010000716.1 GCA_937864375.1 uncultured Spirochaetota bacterium | reverse complement strand
GCGCGAGATCGAGCCGGAGATCGTGACCGACGGGGCGCTCTCGCTCGTCATGAAGAGCTGGGACTTCACCGAGGCGAACCAGATCATCAAGGAAATCGCGGACCGCTTCCCGGACTCGAAGCCCGAGATAAGCAAGACCGGAAAGATAAAAGTGCTTGTCCCCGCGGACGTGAGCCTGGCCGAGTTTGTGGCCGGAATCGAGGCGATCGAGATTTCCCCCGGCGGCAAGGCGTGCGTGGTCGTGAACGAGCGCGACGGCACCATCGTCATGGGCGGCGACGTGAAGCTCTCTGAGGCCGTCGTGAGCAAGGAGGGCGTCGTCATCAAGATCGAGGGCAAGAAAGCGAAGAAGGGCAGCGTCGCCCATATAAAGGAAAGCTCCACGGTGAAGGACCTGGTGGAATCGCTCAACATGATCGGCGCCCCCACACGGGACATCATCGCGATCCTCAAGGCGCTCAAGGACGCGGGCGCGCTGCACGCGGAGCTCATTATCAAGTGAGGCGGACATGATACAGGCACTGACAGACCTGGACGCGATAAAGCTGAACGGAAACCCCAGGACGCGCAGGCTCGAAGAGCTCGCCGCGCAGCCCGGCCGTTCTTTTGCCGAAATGCTCGATGCCGGCATGGAGCCGGAGGACCTTCCCCTCGTCCCCGGGGCGGCTCAACATTCCGCCGGGCGCAAAGAGAAAACGGTTGACAAAAAGCTCATGAACGTGTGCATCGAGATGGAGTCCATCTTCGTGGCGCGCATGCTCAAGGAAATGAAGAAGACCGTCCCTAAGGGCGAGATTCTCCACGGCGGCTACGCCGAGGAGGTCTTTGAGGACATGCTCTACGACGAGTACTCGATGTCGGTGTCAAAGACGTCGAACCTCGGCCTCGCGAAGATGCTCTATACCCAATTGAGCGGAAGGTAGACCTATGAACATACGGCACGGAATGTGGGCGCTCCTGGCGGTCCTCGCACTCATGTGCATGCAGGGCGGCGGTGTGAAACCGGTCGAGTCGGACCCCCGCAAGAAGAGCGTGCCCCGGAGCATCGCGCTCATAGGCGACTCGCGCATGTTCGACATGCAGTTCATGAACTACGGGAGCTATTCGAACTACCTCGCGGCGGACCACAGGAAATACCCGCTCTTCGCGCAGACGAGCTTCACCTTCTGCGACGACAATCCGGCGACCAGCCAGAGCGTTCCGGGAAGCGACTACTACAACAGCATCGCGAACGACGCCCGGCGCGCGGCCCTCAACTTCCCCTATGTGCTCGCGAAGGGCCACGACGGCGTGATCATAAGCCTGGGGATCAACAGCACCGGGATGGTGGAGGACACGATTGCGAACTTGAAGAAGATGTGCGCGATGGCCAAGGAGAAGAACATGTTCGTGGCCCTCATGACGATCGCGCCCTGGCAGCGGTACGAGACCTGGGGGCAGTTCTACCAGTACGGCACCGAGACTATCAACAACTGGATCCTCTCGAAGCCGGAGAACGTGGACGTCGTCATCAACACCTACGCGCTGCTGGGCGACCCGGCCGCTCCCATGGCCATGCGCCCGGACTACACCGGCGACGGCGCCCATCTGATGCCGCTCGCGCACGAGGTCATGGCGATCGAGGTGAACCGCGTGTTTTCAGAGTACTTCGGGGTGAAGTCGGCGAGCAGGTAGGCGGACGGGGGCTCGTCGAGGCCCTGGCGCCGGGGCGGGCGGCATTCCCTATGCCTTTTTTAGTCGGGACTCCATGAATTCCATCAATTCCCTGCGCTCGTCCCCGCCGATGCTGCTCGCGTGTCCCAGGTCGTCCGGGATGCCGTCGCGGGCGAACTCCTCGTAGGTCTGCAGCAGCTCTTCTTCCCTTCCGCCGTACTGGTCCTCCATCCGAAGATTCCATGCGAGTACGTCGTCATACGCGCACATCGAGCAATTGTATTCCCCGTTGGCGCCCCACGACCATGAAATGAGCTTCCGGATTCCGTCGGTATTTCGCGGGACGGGGGGCCCGACGGGCATGGAGGCACGCACGGGCGCCTTCCTGCCCAGCATGGCGCAGGCCGCGTTAATGATCTCCTCGAGCGCAGCCCGGTCGAAGTACTGGAGGATATAGGAATGGAATTCTCCGTCCAGGAATGCCTCAAGGCTCGTGCAGGTGCCGGTGCCGCCAAAGCGGTCACGAGTGGAAAAGCATATTTCTGCGCGGTGGAACTCGATCATGTACGCGCCGTTCATCCAGCGGCGCTTTTCCCTCTTCCCGACGGCCCTGTTGATATCTTTAAGAATCTTTGCGCTGAAGAGCTTCCGCACGCGCTCCTGTACGTCGCGCAGCATGAATTCCTCCGTCGAGAGCGTGTCCCCGGAATACGCCGCGCAGCGCCCGAAGCCCTTGAAGCTCAGGGAGTCGGGATAGATGCCCACCTCGTAGTCGCTGGTGCGCCAGCTGGTTTTAATTTCCATGGGAATGCGTTCAATCCTGCTCCAAGAAGTATAGCGCGGCTGCGCGTAAAGGCAACCGGTTTTCGGGATGGATGTCGCGAAGATCGTTGTGCACATGCCCGCGGCGCCCGGATGAGAAAAAATCTTTGAATTTCCCCGCCGCCCGTTATAAACCATAAATCTGTAAATGCAGAGGAATGGGAGAGGCGGGGATTGAAGAGATTGACGAGAGAAGGATTTGGTGTTTTAAGGAAAATCAATTAATCGCCGTTATCTCTTCTATCGCGGTCAATCTTTTATCTCATCATCTCCCATGAAAGGCGTCCACAGTGCAAGCATCGAGCGAGGACTATATGAAAATATTCGATCTGGATGAATCACGTGCTCTGAAAATCGGGGGGCGCCTCCTGGGAGACACACGATCCCGCGGGTCCTTGTCCCGTAAGAGGGAGAAGGGCATTGCGCGAGTACAATTACGCTACGGCATGGCTGACGCAAGGAGGAATCTCGAATGAATACAAAGGTAATCGGAATCATCCTGGTGTGCGCGGGACTGGTTCTCGCGTTTGTCGCAATCCATAAAAGATACCTGGAAAACGAATTTGAACTGCGGGGGGCCGCAGCCACCGGGCACGTGGTGAAGCAATTCACGTCCCGGCCTGATAAAAGGAGCAACCCGGATTTCTGGCTCCAGGTTGCCTATAAAGCCGAAGCGGGCGGCCCGCATGAATTAAACCAGCAGGTAAGGGAAGAGTTCTGGAGGCGACACCCGGAAGGCTCTTCAGTCAAAGTGCGCTATTTATTGAGCAATCCGGACACCGCCGAAATCCTCGACGATGCCGCGGGCCGGCAGAATTTCATTCCCTTGATCGCGGGCGCGGCGGTGCTTGTCCTGGGAGGAGCGGGCCTGCTTTTTTTCAGGAAGAAACGGAATGCCGGATGAATGATTGTCATCATCTCCCTTGAAAGGCGCCTGCACAGTATGCATCGAGCGAGGAGCATATGGAAAGGTGGAATGTCGAGACATCGCAAGAAACGGCGGATGTGAAAGAATCCTTCAGTCCCTCATGAAAAAGTAATTGCTTATCCATGAAATCCATTCTCCACTGGGCGAGTGAAGATTCGTGAGATAATTAAATTGATAGAGTTGGATGGTTGGTATTTAGTGGCGACGAGGGGAAGCCACAGGCAGTATAAGCATGCGCTCAAACCGGGCAGGGTCACGATAGCGGGCAAGCCATCTGATGATCTCGCACCGGGCACGCTTAACAGCATCTATAAACAGGCTGGAATTGAGAGGATTGGGTAAAGGGCATGAAAAAATTCCTGATAGTAATAGAGAAAGCGAAGAACAATTATTCGGCATACTCTCCGGACCTTCCCGGTTGTGTCGCTGCGGGGAAAACGGTCAAAGAAACGGAAAAGAACATGTACGAGGCGATCGAGTTTCACCTGGAAGGCCTGCGCGAGGATAAAATCCCTATCCCGCGTCCGACCGCTCTCGCGGAGTATGTGTTGATACAGTGAGCGCAGGTATGGAGGCCATGGCTTGATTTATTCCCCTGGCTGCGATATAACCGCCTCTATCTCTTCCATCGCCGTTAATCCTTTATCTCGTCATCTCCCTTGAAAGGCGCCTGCACAGTATGCATCGAGCGAGGAGCATATGAAAGTCTTCGATATGGATGAATCCCACGCGCAGGATTACTTCTGCTGCCTGGAAGAATGGTCAGTCGACATGCAAGAATCCGGGGACCGCAAGTCCTCGTGGTATGCGCACATGAAGGAGAAGGGGCTCCGCGTCAAGCTCGCAGAGGATGAAGACGGAAGGGTCTGCGGCATGATCCACTACGCCCCGATCGAGAACACGTATGTGCGCGGCGAGAACCTTTTCTTCATCTACTGCATCTGGGTGCACGGACATAAGGAGGGAAGGGGCAATCTCCAGGGCCGAGGCGCCGGCAGGGCGCTTCTCTTCGCGGCGGAGGATGACGCGCGCGCATCGGGAGCGCGGGGAATCGCCGCGTGGGGCCTGGCGCTTCCCTTCTGGATGAAGGCGTCGTGGTTCAAGAGGCACGGGTATAAAAAAGCCGACAGGGACGGCATCGCGGCGCTCATGTGGAAGCCTTTCACCGATAATGCCCGTCCCCCGGAATGGATGAAGATGAGGAAAAAGCCGGGGCTCGTTCCCGGGAAGGTCGCGGTGACGGCCTTCGTGAACGGCTGGTGCCCGGCCCAGAACGCGGCGTACGAGAGGGCGAAGCGGGCGTCGCGCGAGTTCGGCGACCGCGTGGTCTTCCGCGAATACGATACCCTTGACAGGAGCGTCCTCGAGGAGTGGGGGCTGGTGGACGCGATCTTTATCGATGGCAAGAACATAGGGAGCGGGCCGCCGCCGTCCTATGAGCGCATTAAAAAAAAGATAGAGCGCAGGGTGAAGAGGCTGGGGGGCTAATAGGCATTTCTCTTTAAGGTGCCGGCTACCGAGTGAGTACATCCAATGTATTCATTTGCTTAAAATATGGTTGACGATCACACAAGCTCGTGTGTAGATTATTACACATGGAGGTTCGCCATGGCTACCAATCTTGCGATCGACGATTCCCTGCTCATACAGGCCCAGAAGGCGGGCGGATTGAAGACGAAAAAAGACACCGTTAACCTTGCGCTCAAGGAATTTATAGCCCGCAGGAAACAGGAAGAGATAACCGGGCTGTTCGGTTCAATCGAGTACGGTCCGGATTATGACTATAAAAAATCCAGGCGGCGATCATGAGGGTGCTGGTCGATACCTCGGTCTGGTCGCTGGCGCTCAGGAAGAAAACGGTTCGCGATGATCTTGTAATAGCGGAATTGTCCGCATTGATTCGCGAGACGCGGGTGGCGATCATCGGGCCCATCCGGCAGGAAATACTGTCCGGGATTTCAAATCATGCACAGTACAACCGGCTCAGGGATACGCTGAGATCATTCGAAGACAGCCCGATTGAAACCGAAGATTACGAATTCGCCGCGCAACTGTTCAATCATTACCGTAACAGGGGCATACAGGGCTCGCATGTCGATTTCCTCATATGTGCGGTCAGCGTGAGAAATAATTTTCCGATTTTCACGCTGGATGGAGATTTTAAACATTTTCAAAAGCACGTCGAAATCAAATTGCATGGTCCAAGGAAGTTCTGATCAGGAAGCAGGAGGCTGCCGCTGCCTTCACCCCGCCGCATACCCCAGCTGCTCCGACACTATCTTCGAGATGTTCTTTATCGTGTCGATGATGTCCGCGCGCTTCTCGTTGATGACCGCCGTATCGCCGGTGAGCGCGAAGGCCGCGACCACCTGGCCCGTGTGGTTGTAGAGGGGCGCCCCCACGCCGGAGAGCCCTATGATATTCTCCTGGTCGTCGAAGCTCACGCCCTCGGCGCGCACGCGCTCCAGCTCGTTTATAAACGACGCGCGGCTGGTGATGGTGTTGAGGGTGAGGCCCTCGAAGCGGTAGTCGCGCAGTATCTCCTCGCGGCGCGCCTCGTCCATGTGCGCGAGGAGCATCTTCCCTATGGAGGTGGAATGCGCCGGCAGGACAGAGCCGACTTGCGGGAAGACCATGAAGCGGTTCTCCGGCTCCACGCGCAGCACCAGGATCACGCGGTCCCCCACCATCATGCCCACGTTGACGGGCTGGCGGTACTGGTAGCAGAGGCGCTCCACCCAGCCGCGGGTGATGTTCACGAAGTCAAGGTTGGTCGCGTATTTCATGCCCAGCTGGAAGAGCAGCGGGCCCAGGCGGTACCTGGAGGTGAGCGGGTCCTTTTCGAGCATGTGCAGTGCGTTGAGCGTCTGGACTATGCCCTGGATGGTGGTCTTGGGAAGCTTCATCTTCTGGGCGAACTCGGTGATGCCAATGGAGTTCTTTTCCGCGATGAACAGCGCGAGGATGTCCACGGCGCGCTCAATGGACTGGATGAGCTTGGGCCCCATTTTATGCGCTTTCTGTTTAACCGGGCTCTTTTTCACGGTCGCCATGTCGCTCCCCCAGGGTGCCCACAGTCGGGCATGGCTGGAATATTAGCAAATATTTTCTTGACATGCAACAAGAAAAAACTATAATGTAGTATACTGTACGGCATTGTAGTACATCAATATTCAGCCCCCGGAGGCCCGGTATGAGCAGCGCACGTCCCTGGACCAAGTTCTACGGCAAGGTCCCGCATTCCATCGATTATCCCAGGGTAACCATGTACGAAGCGGTCCGCATGACCGGTGAGCGTCGTCCCGACGCGATCGCGTACGATTTCCTGGGACTCACCTCGACGTATAAAAAGTTCATAAAGGAAATCGACCAGTGCGCCGCGGCGCTCGCGAAGCTGGGGCTCAGGAAGGGCGACTGCGTCACCATCTCCATGCCCACGAGCCCCCAGGGCGTCATCTGCTTCTACGCGGTGAACAAGCTCGGGGCCGTTGCGAGCATGATCCACCCGCTCTCGACGGTGGCCGAAATCGAATTCTACATTAAAGTGAGCAAGAGCCGCTTCGCCCTGACCATCAACGCGTTCTACGGCAAGTTCAAGCAGGCCATGGAAAACGCCCCGCTCGACAGGCTCATCCTGACGAAGCTCCCGGATTACCTCCCGCTCGTCAAGGCGATCGGCTTCAACCTCACGCTGGGCAGGAAGATCCCGCCGGTGCCGGCCGACCCGCGCGTGGTGTGGTTCGCCGACCTCATGAAGGAAAAACTCGCCCCCGTTCCCGCGAGCGACATGAAGACCGACGACATGGCGGTCATACTCTACAGCGGCGGGACCACCGGGAAGCCCAAGGGGATCATGCTTTCCAACTACAACTTCATCGCCGAGGGACTGCAGTGCGCGAACTGGGTGGGCCTTGATCAGGACGCTTCAATCCTCGCCATTCTCCCCATATTCCACGGATTCGGCCTGGGCGTGTGCGTGAACTCGAGCTTCATGGGTGGTGGCAAGTGCATCATGATCCCGCAGTTCACCGCGGAAGAGGTCGCGAAGCTCATCAAAACGAAGAGACCGTCATTCGTGGTGGGCGTGCCCACGCTCTTCGAGGCGCTCAACAACAATCCCAAGTTTCACAAGACCGATCTCTCGTGCCTGCGCGGCTGTTTTTCGGGGGCCGACTCGCTCCCCAGGGTAGTCAAGGAGCGTTTTGAAGAGGTGGTGCGGGGCGGCGGCGGCAACGTGAAGCTCCTTGAAGGCTACGGGCTCACCGAGGCGGTGACCGGCATCATGGCCATGCCCCTCATGGAGTACCGTGAGGGAAGCATTGGAGTCCCCTTCCCGGACATGGACGCGAAGATCGTGAAGCCCGGAACGACCGACGACGTCCCGGCGGGCGAAGAGGGCGAAATCTGCCTCAAGGGGCCCGCGGTAATGCTGGGCTACCTGGACCAGCCGGAGGAGACCGCCGAGGTCCTCCGCAAGCATGCCGACGGCGAGGTGTGGCTCCACACCGGGGACC
>CALMJO010000715.1 GCA_937864375.1 uncultured Spirochaetota bacterium | reverse complement strand
GCAGGAACCTGGGGAGCGGGAGGGCGCATGTGAAGCTGTACGAAAGCGCTACCCTGGTCGTCACCAGGACGATCGTGGGAGGCGAACAGGTGATACGGCTGGAGGCGCCCGGTCCAAAAAAGGAAGGCTCCGAATGGGAATACGGGGTGCCTCTGGCGGATTCAGCCAGAATCGTGGAAATTCCGGAAATAAAAGCGCGCATCCTCGTGGAGAGCGCCGGCCTGGAGGAATTTCATGCGCTCAGGGGAGACGACCGGCTGATTTTTATTGCCATACCGGCTGAAATAGGGTATATTTCTTTTCGAAACCGGCGCCCGGGAGACCATGTGACGCTGGAACAGGGACGCAAAAAGCTCAAGGATATGTACATTGAAAATAAACTTGACACCGCACGGAAAAACGATATTCCGCTTGTGGTGGCAGACGGAAGGATCGCGGCGGTGATGCTGGGCCTCGCGACCGGGCTTAAACACAGGGTTTCGAGTGATTTTTTTGTGCATGAAGACTCAAAAAGAATACTTGCGCTCTCCGCGATGAACTGATTCCATTATAGTCGGTCGCATAAACGGCAAAGGTTCGTAGCGCGGGTATATCGCGCGGCGGCACCATGCCCGGACTTATGGGGAGACCGGATCGGGAGCACGGCGAACGCGGCATTTTATTCAGGAGCATGGAATGAACAAGGCAGGAAAACAGATCGCGCTATTGCTGCTCATCGTGGTGCTGGCGGTCGCGATATTCAAGATGAACGATTATAACAAGCCCAAGATCGAGCCCCTTCAATACAGTGACTTCGTGAAAAAGGTCGCCGAGCAAAAGGTGAAGGCCGTGTCCATCGTGAACGGCAAGAAGATCGTGGGCACGTACCTCAAGGCCGACAAGCCCATCACCTTCGAGACGGTCATCCCGTACGACGATCCCGCGCTCGTGAAGATGCTCATCGACGCGAAGGTCGAGGTCAAGGGCGAGGAGGCCGACGACAACAAGTGGCTGAACGGGCTCCTGGGCTTCCTGCCCTGGCTCCTGTTCTTCGGTCTCATCTGGTTCTTCATGATCCGGCAGATCCAGGCGACAGGCAACAAGGCGATGTCGTTCGGCAAGAGCCGGGCCCGCCTGAACCCCGAAACCAAGAACAAGGTCACCTTCGCCGACGTGGCGGGGGTGGACGAGGCGAAAGAGGAGCTCAAGGAGATCATCGACTTTCTCAAAGACCCCAAGAAATTCGTGAACATAGGAGCGAAGATCCCCAAGGGCGTGCTGCTCATGGGGCCTCCCGGCACCGGTAAGACCCTCCTGGCACGCGCAATCGCCGGGGAAGCGGGCGTCGCGTTCTTTTCGATCAGCGGTTCGGATTTCGTCGAGATGTTCGTCGGGGTGGGCGCCTCCCGCGTGCGTGATTTGTTCGACCAGGGAAAGAAGAACGCGCCATGCATCATTTTCATAGACGAGATCGACGCGGTCGGAAGGCTGCGCGGCGCGGGCCTGGGCGGGGGACACGACGAGCGGGAGCAGACCCTCAACCAGCTCCTCGTGGAAATGGACGGCTTCGAAACGAACGAGGGCGTGATCATCGTCGCGGCCACCAACAGGCCCGACGTCCTGGACCCCGCGCTCCTGAGGCCCGGTCGGTTCGACCGCCAGGTCGTGGTCGATACCCCGGACGTGAAGGGACGGGAGAAGATACTCGCGGTCCATTCAAGGAAGATCCCGCTCTCCCGCGAGGTTGATCTCAAGGTGATCGCGCGCGGAACGCCAGGGTTCACCGGAGCCGACCTCGCCAACCTCGTGAACGAGGGGGCGCTCCTCGCGGCACGCAGGAACAAGAAGCGCGTGGGGATGCGCGAGATGGAGGACGCCAAGGACAAGGTTCTCATGGGACCGGAGCGTCGTTCAATGCTCATTTCCAACGAGGAAAAGGAGATCATCGCGTACCATGAATCGGGACACGCCATCCTGGGACTCGTCACCGGGGCCGACCCGATCCACAAGGTCACGGTGATCCCGCGGGGCCGCGCGCTGGGACTCACCATGCAGCTTCCCAAGGAGGAAAAGCACCTTCACAGCCGGCAGTACTGGCTGAACCAGATCACCATTCTCTTCGGGGGGCACATCGCGGAGGAGATCAGGTTCAACGAGGTCACCACGGGATCGAGCAACGACCTCGAACGGGCCACCGATATCGCGCGTCGCATGGTGTGCGAGTGGGGGATGAGTGCGAACATGGGACCGCTCACATTCGGCAAGAAGAACGAGCAGATTTTCCTGGGAAGGGAGATTTCCCAGCACCGGGACTACAGCGAGCAGACCGCCGAAATGATCGACCGCGAGGTGAAGAAGATTATTCAGGAATGCGAGCAGCGCGCACGCGACCTGATAAACCTGCACCACGAAAAGTTCACGAGAATCGCCGGCTATCTAATAGAGCGCGAAACACTCAACACCGAGGAAATCGAGACGATCATGCGCGGCGAGGAACTTCCTCCCGTACAGCTCGCGTCCAACGGTTCTTCCGAGACGGCTGAGAAAGAAGAGAGCAAGGATGCCGCGGCTCAACCGCGTCCCACGGGTGCGCTTGAGCCTTCACACTAGACATCGCGGACGTGATCGATGAAGGATGACGAACTCGACAGGCTCCTCTCGGAAGTGGACGATGCGGGCGAATTCAGAAGCGCCCGCAAGGAGGGACTGCGCGTAAAACAGGAAATCGCCCGCAAAGCCGACACGGTTCCTGTTGAAGACGCTGCAGGCTCGCTCTCCGACGAGCAGTTCATCGCCAGAATCAGGGACCTCGCGCTTCCGCGCGACCTTTTACAATTCCGCAAGGGTCTGCTTGATCGGCTTCACGAGCATGTGCTGTGCTCGCAGCAGCTCAATAAAAAATGCGTCGATCTCGACCAGGACGAAATCACCCATACCGTCATGCAGAAATACCGGTTTGATTTCCAGCGTCATACCGGTTCGATCAGCCAGGCGTACGACGAGTATTACCCGATACTCTCGCAGGATTCCCTGGAAAAGAAGGCGCGGCGCGATTACGACAAATTTTTCGACGGGTTCGAGGAGCCCAACAAGGTGCGCTTCCTGACGATGAAGGAGCTCTTCCTCCGCCTGCGCGAATTTAACAGCAGGGTGCGCAAGGAATGGTCCGATGTCGCGAAGGGCGCCGATGCGTTCAGGAACCCGAGCGACGGGAAGGCGGTTTACCTGGAGATTCATCCCATCATCGAAACGGGCGTGGCACTGTGCCAGAAGACCGATGGGCTTGAGGGCAGAATCGCGGCGATTATCGGGCTTGGCGAGCGGGACATGGACGTGCTGGAAAAGGACATCGAGCACCGTATCAGCTACCATGCATCGTTCCCGTACACCTATGAGGCAATTTTCGACCTGGACGCGGAGCTGCGTAACGAACACGGTCACCGTTCTACCGAGGATGTGCTCGATCCCGATTTCGTCGATAAGTCCGGGGCGGCCCAGCAGGCCGCGCTCCAGGAGGACACGCACGCCGGAATGCATGGACGCGAGCCTGCTCCCGCGCCGACAGCCCCGGAACGCCCGGAGATAAGGATGGCCGAAGTGCCCTTCACCGTCAGGGGGAAGAGCAGCTGGAATACAAGGGAGCCTTACGTCTTAAAGATCGAATATGAAAAACTGCAGAAGGACTATCAGGAGCTGGAAACGGTATTCTATTACATCAGCCAGCCGGATACGTCCGAAAACATCGACGCAGCAATCAAACGCAGCCTCGTGCGCTACCTGAGCGACCCGTCGAAAACGGCACTCGAAGAATACGAGGATTTTTTGAAAAAGTCCATTGCGTCCAACCTCGACATGTCGTGCAGCTTCTTTGCGGTCCGTGAAGAGCTCAGGACAATTTTCGCCTATCACCTTGGGCCGGTCACCATACACAGGCAGCTCGCGCTCGTTTTCCAGTATGAAAAATACGGCCAGTGCTGCAGGTACCTCCCCGGCAACCGGGTCGTGCGCTTCCTGCCCGTCGAATACATGAAGGAAACGGTGCTCAACTGGTGCGAGGCGAACATCAACAGCAGGAATCTGGAATTCGACAAGATCCAGCTGTTCAGCGAGCTGCGAAGCCTCGTGGCGCGCAAGTACAGCGCCGAGGTCGACAAGTATTCGCGCCTTCTGGACGAGACGATCGCGCGCCAGAAGCTCGACGCGAATCCCCAGTTCAATCGGAACGACTATTTCAAAAGCAGGTTCGCCCATTGGTTCGGTGTCTCGCGCATCCAGGTGTACAACCGGTTCATCGACAAGACCATCTTCAAGTGATCCGGCTTAAATACCGCAAGGACGATCATACGGCCATGCAGCAGTTCAGGGTAAAGAAATATCCGGGAGACGGGGCGCTCGCCCCCCTCGTGAGCGCCGCCGGAGGCCGCGCCTCCGTCGAGATACTGAAAGCCGCCATCCTGGGGGCGCTGGCGTCCTCCGGGGACCGCAACGTCCAGGAAATTCTCATGGAGTATTTCGCAGCTCAGGGCGGCAGGAAGCCCGATCGCGTTCCCGTCGAGGAGATCGAGTCGCTGTGGTATCTCCTCAACGGTTCCGTGCGTTTTCCCTCGGCCCCCCACATGCAGATTGACTCCGCGAATGCGACCAGGGAAACGCTGCTGGATTTCGTGCGGCGGCAGATCGATGCGGGAGAAACCTTTTTCGCATCCGTGAATTTCGGAAGGATCCAGGATTTTTTTGGCGACGAGAAAATCGCGAAAGTCTACACGCTGTTCGAGGCGAACCTCACGCTGCTTCGCGAAATGCATGCGAGCATGGCATCACGCTGGGACGACAAGGATTTCCAGGACGTGGGATCGCTCGTCGAGCGGCTGAACCGGTTCACGCAGATTCTGTGGGATACGATGATCAGCCTGAAGGAATCCGTGAAGGCCGGGAAGTTCGAGCGGAGGAAAAACCGGTCGGTGATCCGCGACATCGAGAACCGGACGGGCCAGGAGGTGCGCAGGAACGACCAGTGCCCGTGCGGAAGCGGAAAGAAGTACAAGCACTGCTGCGGCGCACACTGACGCGTGCAGTCGTCAGGAAATAATCGACAGCAGCCTCCGCGTGCGCATTCCCCTGAGAAGCGCATGCCTTCCGATCGCGGCGACGATTCCCTCGCCGTCCTCCACGAGGCTTTCATCGCGCGCGAGGCGCTCTGCCTGCGCGCGCGCCGCCAGGATGAGCTCGTAATCAGACGACACGTTCGCGAACTCGAAGCCGGAATCCCTTCCGTGCTGCCGCGAGCCGAAAATCTCCCCGGAGCCCCTCTGCTTCAGGTCCTCCTCGGCGATGCTGAACCCGTCGCCATTCCTGGTGAGCGTGCATATCCGTTCAAGCGCGTCGTTTGCCACTGCATCGGGATGGACGAGAATGCAGAATGACTGGTGAGTGCCGCGTCCCACGCGGCCGCGCAGCTGGTGGAGCTGGGAAAGCCCGAACCGCTCCGCGTGCATGATCACGATCACGTTCACATTGGGGACGTCAATGCCCACCTCGATCACGGTGGTCGCGACCAGGATATGAATCGCGCCCTCCTTGAAATCGTTCATAACGGATTCCTTTTCATCGGCGGGCATTTTCCCGTGGAGGAGGCCCACGCGGCGGCCGGGAAATATTTCATGGCTGAGGGTCTCGTATGCGCTGACCGCCGATTTCAGGTCGATTTTTTCCGATTCCTCGATGATCGGGAAGATGAAGAATGCCTGCCTGCCCTCGGCAACGTATTTTTCCACGGAGTTGTACACGCCGCGTATCCGGGATTCGGGGAAGGCGAGGGTCTTCACGGGAATGCGGTCGCGCGGAAGCTCCCTGATGACCGAAACGTCAAGGTCGCCGTACAGCGTGAGCGTCAGGGAGCGCGGGATGGGCGTAGCGGTCATAACCAGCAGGTCGCACTGCGAGCCCTTTTCCCGGAGCTCGGCCCTCTGCTCGACCCCGAACCTGTGCTGTTCGTCGATCACGATGAGCCCGAGCCTGCGGAATGCCAGGCCTCCCTGGATGAGGGCATGCGTGCCGATCACGATGCCGGTTTCTCCGGAGGCGACGGCCTCGTACACGGCGGACCTGTCCTTCTGATGGAGGCTACCCGTGAGCAGGGATATGCGCGTCCCTTCGGGAAGCAGCTTCCTGAAGCTCTCGTAATGCTGGAGGGCGAGGATTTCGGTGGGCGCCATGACGGCGACCTGCTCCCCGCGTCCCAGCGCGAGGAGCGCGGCCGCCATCGAAACGACGGTCTTGCCGGTTCCCACGTCGCCCTGAAGCAGCCGGTTCATGGGAAACGGCCGTGCGATGTCGGCCTCGATGTCGGCGATCGCCGTGCGCTGGTCCCCGGTGAGTGAAAAAGGAAGCGAAGCGAGGAACGGTTCCATCGCATCGTTCGCGGGAGCGGCGCGGTGCGGGGAGCCGGTTTTCCTCAGGCGCGCGCGCACGCGCTGCAGGTAGTACTGGAAGACAAAGAGCTCGTTGAACGCAAGACGCCGCCTGGCTTCCTCCGCCTGGTCGGTGCTCTCGGGGAAATGGACGGCCATGAGCGCTTCCCTGAGTCCCATGAGCTTCATGGTTCGCAGGAGTCCATCGTCGAGGGGATCCCTCACGTCGTCCAGGTGGCCGTCGATGGCCTTCCGGATTATCCTGCGGAATCCGCGCGAATCGAACCCCGCGCCCTTGAGCTCCTCGGTGGACGGGTACAGGGGTATGATCCTGCCGGTATTGACGGACTGAATGAGCGAGTCGGGATCCAGAAAATCGTAATCGGGGTGGACGATCTGCTTGGTTTTAAAAAATTCGATTTTACCGGAAAACAGGACCTCGTCCCCCTCCGAGAAGGCCTTCTGAAAGTAACGAATACCGCGGAAGAACACACCTGTGATAACGTCCGTGCCGTCATCGACGAGAACTTGAAGGAATTTGCGGGATCTTCCCGCAAGCACGACCTTTACTACGCGACCGTACACGGTTACGGTCTCGTTGACGAAACAGTCCCTGATCGACTTGAACGTGGAGCGGTCGAGATAGCGGCGCGGCGCGTAGTAGAGCAGGTCCTCGACGGTCTCGATGCCGGCCTCGCGCGCCAGGATCGCCGCCCTCGATGGACCGACTCCCTTGACGGCCTGTATCGGGTCGCCCAGCATCTATTCCTCTTCCGCCACGTACCACACTGAATTGGGTATCTGGACGTACTTGTTGTCCTTCGTGTAAAAATAGGTGTAGGTAAAGGCCCTGTCGTCCTTGCCGGAGGTTATCTTCGAAACATTGGTCCAGCGCTTGATTATCTTTCCGTCCAGGCCGAACACGGTAACGGTTAAATTCTGGCCTGTGATGTTTTCTAGTTTCTTCTGGAAAATGTTTCTCTGCTCGTAAGTGAAGAAGTACTTGAAATACACGTACGCGCCCAGCACGAGTACGATGCCCGCGGCGACGCCGATCAATTTCATTTTGAAGCTCATGTGTTCCTCCTTTGAAAGGTAACTGCTATGACTCAACCGGCAGTGGCGAATATTTTCAATTACAATTTAAGTAACTCCCGGTGCCGGTACGGATTATTATGAAAATGTAACTTGACCTGATTGAAATGATCATACACAGTACCCGGGCGAGGTGATCCGGTTTCGCGATGAAGGATCGGTTGAAGGTTCGCTGCGATAGAGGTGTTGCGGCATTGTTGAAATTGATGAAACATCGGACGCGTGCCCTGGTCGTTGCGCTCCTGCTGACGCAAGGGGCCTGCGGGCAGAACTTCGAGCGCGAGGTCGAGCCCAACGACTCGTTTTCCGGCGCCAATCAGCTAACGGCCGGAAAACCGCTCCAGGGCTATCTTTCAACCCCGGAAGACAGGGATTTCTACAAGTTCCGTATTGAAACCCGATCGATCGTTGACATCGAGCTCTCCGCTATCA
>CALMJO010000714.1 GCA_937864375.1 uncultured Spirochaetota bacterium | reverse complement strand
TTCAGGAGCGCGGAGTAAGCGTTCATCTTGCGGGTTATATAATCAAGAGAATAATCGTTTGCGAAATCTTCCCTTCGCTCGCGGATTTTCGCATACGATGCCCTTAGCGCCTCCCATGCCCTGGCCAGCTCGATCTGCCGTTTCTGCACGTGCTGGAGTGGTGTGAGAAAGAGCCGCTTCCGGCTTAGTGAAACCAGCCGGGAACCAATGGGATCGAACGACATGTCCTCCCCCTCAATTCCAAGCTGCAGGAGCCTTTTTTCAGCCGGGTAGTATATGCATGCCAGCCCGTCCGTCTGCATCGAGAGTATTCCCGCGTGGGGAGAGTACACCAGGTTCGTGTTCATCGATTTTTCGAGCACCGTGACGGGGGCGGCGCCTTCAAGCGTCTGGATCACCACGCTGTAGTTGCCCGCCGAACCTGTTCGGTACGCAAGCGCCCGGGGCCCGATCCATGCGACTTCCGAAGCGGAGGTGATGCCCCGAAGCCGGATCTTTTTCCCGTCACGGATAACAAGACCGTCGTATTCTCCGCCCCCGCCGCTCAGGAGAAGGAGGGCAGCCCTGTCGGGCGAAAGGAGCGGAATAACGGGGCCCGTTCCGGTGGAAAGCTCACCGTAGCGCGCCTTGTCCACTACCACCTTCCGTTGCCCGGTGCCGGGAGAATACTCCTCGATCCCGCGCTTCGTTTCAACGAGAAACGAGTTGCCTTCAAGGGGAATGTCAAAGTCCAGGAAAGGAAACTCGGCCGGGGAATAGGTCGTTTTGCCGCTTTTCACATCGACCACCGCCATTTCACTCACGGGCATTCCGCCTTTGCCGGTCACGAGACGTTTGAGCACAATAAATCCGCCTGTGGCGCATCGCGCCGCGGTGACCGACCCCTTGAGCCGTGATATTTCGGTTTTTTTCGCGGTAGAGATGGTATAGAGGATGATCGCGTTCTGGGCGGAGTCCGGCATCTCCCGGACATAGACGATCTCGTCACCGGAAATCCACCCGGCGAATATCACGCCGGAATCGATCTCCGAGGAGCCCAGGACCGCGTAGATCTCTAGCTTCTGCTGTATCAACCGTTCATGACTTTTCGATGACTGCTTGATGTAGAGGGCATCAAGATCTATGTCGCGACTGAAACCATATGAAGATAGCGCGAAAACCAGCACCCATGGACACAGGGCGCCAATCAGCCTATTCCACTTTTTTATCCCTGGTCTCTGAAGTCTCTTTAGTCTCTTTGGTGTCTTTAGCGTCCTTCTTTTCTTCATTCGGTTTATCGGCAACCTTCTTGGGCTCTTCTTTTTTCGGGACGGGCGGTATGACGAACTTCTGCCCCGGGAAAATTAGGTCCGGGTCCTTTATCTGGTCCTTGTTCGCAAGGTAGATAAGCGGCCACATCATCGGGTCCTGGTACACGTTCTGAGCTATCTTCCACAGGCAGTCCCTGTTCTGGGGATTGTACACGACCACATATTCGGTCGCCTGGGCCGCGGGCTGGATATCGGTCTTTTCTTTTTTGTCCACGGTTTTGCCCGCCTCGGCAAGCTTCGCCGCTTCGTCGGCCTTTTTCCTGTCGAGCTCCGCCTGCTTGGCCTTGTCCTCTTCAGCTTTTATCTCGTTCTTCTTCTTCTCGATCGCGGCCCCCGTCGCGGCTATGAGCGCGATGGCCTCGTCGGCTTTTTGCGCGGACGTGCCGTATGATTTCGCAGTGAGGTCTTCCCTCCCCTTCGCGATAAGGTCGGTGGCCTTCGCGATGTCCGCACTGAAATCGTTCCTGAATTCGGACTCGGAGAGCTTTTTCAAATCCGCGTCGGCCTTGTCCAGCTTTTCGGCCGTGATTCCCTGGTCGGTCTTGTCCTTCGCCGTCTGCAGCATCGCCCCGGCATCCTTCGCCTTGGCAAACGCATCCTTCATGGACTTGTTCTGTAAGCTTGTCTTCGCATCACCCAGGTTCGCGCCTACCGCGGCTATGTCCTGCGCGGCAAATTCCTCCCCGCGGTTCTTTTTAAGCGTATCCGTCTCCTGACTTATGCGCTCAATTTCCTTCTCAAGGGTTGGAATGCTTGCCATCGCCTTGTCCCTGGCCTCGCGCGACGGCACCGCGGCGTCCTTTGCCTTGAGGTAGGAATCCCAGTACTTCTTTCCTTCGGCGAGCGACTCGGCTTCCCGGATTGCGGCTCCCGCGCTGGAAAACTCCTCGGGGGCGCTGCGCGGTGCGTCAAGCTGTTCGGCCTCGGTATAGATCTTTTTCGTCTCATCCAGTTCGTCCTTGGCAAGAAGGGGCAGGGATTTTTCAATCGCGGAAAGCCCTGCCTTAGTGGACAGATCCACTTCTTCCTTCGCCTTCTTGACCTCCTTGTCCATGACCAGCCCGTGGCTGTTCATGAGGCGCTCCTTTGCCTGCTTGAGCTCTTCCGGGGCGTATTTTTCCGCCTTCACCTGGGTAGCGCGGGTTATGGTGGTTTTTGCCTCCGACATCTCCTTTATGGGGACGTCGATGTCGCACGCGAGCATGAATACGGCCGCGAAGGCGATGACCGGCATGTATACTCTGTAATTTCTCATGGCACGCGTTCCGCTTTTCATAGAAATTCCCCCGAGACTCATTGTTTTTCTTTCCATTGGAGCCTATTCCCTGTCCCGATTTCTTTCAACAAAATTTTCCCTGGACCGGCCGTTTTACACGCCGGCAGGTAGGAAAAACCGGTCAAGCGGCAGTCCTCCGCAAAACTAGCCATATAAAAATCACTTGACAAAAACCGCTTCAACGCCATTATCAGGCGCATCGGGGGAGCCTTTTATTACCTCGGTACGAGCGCATATATGCAGTGGCGCGACGAAAACCAACAGCGTAGATATAAACGCTATACCAGTCAGAGCATACAAAGCCCATAGCCCAAGCTATGGGCTTTATATTTTTTAGTGCCGGGGCATGGATGATTAATTCTGAAGTACTGGTGCTTAACTCTGGTTTCATTCCCATCAGGATCACCTCGCTTAAAGAGGCGATCTGCCTGCTCACCTCGGAGAAGGCGGTACCCGTGGTCGAGGAGGACCGTTACGTGCGGTCTCCCTCGATCAGCATACGGATTCCCTCGGTGATCTCGATCATCGGGTATTCGAGCTTTCCCAGGAAGCGCGTCGCATTCTCCAAGCTCAACGTGATCTACCGCGACGACATGAAGTGCCAGTTCTGCGGGCGCAGGTTCTCCATGCGCGACCTGACGGTTGACCACGTCATTCCCCGCAGCCGCTGGGAGCTGATTACCGGGAAGACGCTGCGAGAAGGTTTTTCAACCTGGAAAAACCTGGTATGCGCGTGCCGGTGGTGCAACGGCAGGAAGGGGAACAGGCTGCTGCATGAAATCGGGTGGCAGCTTCTCCGGGAGCCCTTCGAGCCCGAATACATGCCGCACCTCGTGATCTCGGTCGACAAGGCCCGGAACAGGGGATGGCTCCCCTTCTGCACCTTCAACGTCAAGCTTATCGACATGGTGCGGACGGAATCGTATTAAAGGCGCTTCCTCGTGTAATTAAGCAGTCCGCCCTCGACGAGTATTTCCCTCTGGCGCGTCGTCGCCGTAAAGGCCAGCTCAACATCCCGCGCGCCTATCTTCACCGTGATCCGCTCCCTGCCCTTTACCGCCTCCAAGAGCCCGTCAACCGCGAACGGGTCGCCCTGCGACAGCGCATCGTAATCTTCCGGGTTCACGAAGACCAGCGGAAGTATCCCGAAATTGATGAGGTTCGCCGCATGGATGCGCTCGAAGGATTTCGCCATGACCAGGCGCACCCCCAGGTACATGGGGCAGATCGCCGCGTGCTCGCGGCTTGATCCCTGGCCGTAGCTCATGCCTCCCGCGATCGCCGTGAAGCGGCCGGCCTTCCTGGATTCGAGCGCACGTTTCGCAAAGCCGGGATCGACCCCCTCGAACACGAACTCGCTGTACTTTGGTATGTTGGACCGGTAGATGAGGCGCGCGCCGGCGGGCATTATGTGGTCCGTGGTGATCTTGTCGCCCACCTTGAGCCCGATTTCACCGCGCAGGGAATCCCTCATGGGTTCCGTATAGGGCGGGTCGCCGATGTTCGGACCGCGGAATATGCCCGTTGCCCCCGCCTTGGGCGGGAGCACCATCGAGTCGTCCACGAGGAATTTTTCCGGCATGGACGCGCCCGGGTATTGCCCGGCGGGCATGTCCAGCGGGTCCGCGAGCGTCCCGCTGAGTGCCGAAAGCGCCGCCGTTTCCGGGCTCACGAGATAGACCTGGCCGGACTTAGTCCCCGAGCGCCCCTCGAAGTTCCGGTTGTTGGTGCGCAGTGAAATCCCGTCCGTGGGGGGCGCCTGTCCCGCGCCTATGCAGAATCCGCACGTCGATTCCATGATCCTGGCGCCGCTGGCGATGAGGTCCGCGGCAGCACCGTCGCGCGCGATCATTTCGAATACCTGCCGCGAGCCCGGTGCCACGACCAGGCTCACGTTTGGATTGACCTTTTTCCCCTTGAGGATGTTCGCGACCGTTTTCAGGTCCTTGAATGATGAGTTGGTGCAGCTCCCCACCGCGACCTGGTCGACCCTGAGGCCCTTTATTTCCGAAACCTTTTTCACGTTGTCGGGGGAATGCGGGCACGCCACCATGGGCACCGTTTTTGAAAGGTCGAGCTCGATCACCCTTTCGTATTCCGCGTCCGGGTCCGGCATTATCTCACGCCATGCCTCTTCTCTCTGCTGCGCCTTCAGGAAGCTCCTGGTCACCTGGTCGCTCGGAAACACCGATGTCGTGACGCCAAGCTCGGCGCCCATGTTCGTGATGGTGGCCCGTTCCGGCACCGAGAGCGTCTGCGCCCCCGGCCCGGTGTATTCGACCACGAACCCCACGTTGCCCTTGGTGGTAAGCACCTGGAGCACCTGGAGGATCACGTCCTTCGCCGAAACCCAGGGGCGAAGCGCGCCCGTAAGCCTTATGTTGATCACGCCCGGGCATGAAAGGTAGAACGGGCCGCCGCCCATCGCCACCGCCACGTCCAGGCCGCCCGCGCCGATTGCGATCATCCCCAGCCCCCCTCCCGTGGGCGTGTGGGAATCGGAGCCCAGCAGCGTCGCGCCTGGCCTGCCGAACCGCTCAAGGTGCACCTGGTGGCAGATGCCGTTTCCCGCCTTGGAGTAATAGATGCCGAACTGCGAGTTCATCGTCTGGAGATAGCGGTGATCGTCCGCGTTTTCAAATCCGGTCTGGAGCGTGTTGTGGTCGACGTAGGACACCGAAAGCTCGGTCTGCACCCGGGGAATGCCCATGGCCTCGAACTGTAGGTAGGCCATGGTGCCGGTCGCGTCCTGGGTGAGGGTCTGGTCGATCCTTATGCCGATCTCCGCGCCCCTGCGCATCTCGCCCTCGACCAGGTGTTCCCGCAGGATTTTCCAGGTAACGCAGTCGCCCATGGTGGACCTCGTTCTTCGTATTAGTTAAAATGCAATTATTGTTCTGAGATATTCCGTGAAGCTGTCAAGGCTTTCCTGCGCCGCGGCGAGCACCTCCCGCGTGCGGACCGGTCCCGGTTGTGCCCGCACAAGCGCGGCTCTAATCGCCGCCCTGGCCTGATCGTAATTGAGACCGTCCTCCGCCCCCAGGTTTGTTATTCCCAGGCTCGGCGGGGCGATATCGCACAGGTGGGAATGGTAATCGGAAGGATTAATCCCGATTATTTCACAGCCGCACGCGCGCGCTTCATACATGGTGAGGCCAAAGTGCGAAACCAGGACCCGGGATGAAAGCATCGTGGGAACATAATCCCCGGCGCTGATCGGCTGCCTGGCGGTCCCCTTGACCCGGTACGAATCCCCTCCGGCGAAAACAGCGCAGGAGACGTCCTCCGGCATCAGTGAACGGACGTGCTCGTCGAGGCCCTCCGCCGCGCGCGCTCCCGCGTAATAGAGCACATCAATTGTTTTTTCGAACGTATCTTCGTGGAAAGATTCGAGTGCCGCAACGAAGGTGTATCCAGGCAGAAACAGTCCATCGCGATCGGAAGGCCTCTTCATTCCCGAGCTAGCAGGAACCGGAAGAAGGTCAAGCGCGTGATCGGCAAGCGCCCGTCCTTCACCCATGTCATCGATCACGAGCACGGGCGCCGTTTTTTTCAGGGTCCCGATTTCATCATGCGACGAATCGCGCATGTCCCGGATAACGAGGCCGGCATGAGAAGGCAGCCGCGAGATCCTCGTCGCGGCGAGCTCCTCCGGCATGAAAGGGGGTGCCTGGTCCATCCAGAACGCGGGGGTAATGCCATGCCGCTGCCTGAGGCGCCTTCCGAGTGCCGTCATGCGCTGGGCGTGCCCGGTGCCCATGCCCGCTCCCCATGAAGTGCGGATGACGATCAGCGGTTCATGCATTCTTCCGCTCTGAATGTACCATTGACCTTTGTTCGATGGCCGCGTTGATCTTCAGCAGCTCCGGGGATTTTTCGATCAGCGCCAGCACGTCGGCGAGGGGAAAAACCTCGCCCCGGTACAGCGCGTCATACACCGCCGCGGCAAATGCGTAGTCTTCCGGGGTGTCCACGGTCAGCCTCAGCGACGGGAAGGGATTGCTGAAATTTGCCGCGATCTTTTCGATCGTGAAGAACTCCGGGTGCTCCTTTATGTACGGGGTGACGTGCTCCCTGTGGTAGGGCTTGTCGCCGCTCTTGTACGCCTCTTCGAGGGCCTCGATCCTGATGATCTCCACACCGGTTCCCAGGGGGAGGTTCGACACCGAGCACAGGTCGGGCCTTGATTCCAGCGATATGTCGACCGCCATCGACGCGTATTCAGGGTCTGTGAAGGGATTATCGCCCGTCACCCGTACGATAAAATCACCGCCGAATTCCGACGCGGCCAGCCAGTAGCGCTCCAGCACGTTTTCCATGGAGCCCACGAACACCTTCGCCCGGCGGAAACTCTCTTCGATGTCGTCCTTGCGAG
>CALMJO010000713.1 GCA_937864375.1 uncultured Spirochaetota bacterium | reverse complement strand
AGCGCGCTTTCGATCGACGGATTCCGGCTTGCTTCCGCCGCTGCGGAATACAACAGGCTCCGTCGGACGGTGCGTGGAATTTCCCTCATGCGCGCCGAAAGGCCGGATGCGCTCACGCACCGGAAGATGCACGACGTGTTCGAGGCGGCAGCGGTCCTTCCTCCTGCTTCGATAATCGATGATCTCGCGGACCTGCTCGATCGCCTGAACGAGATTCCCGCGGCGCAGGATTCCAGGACGCGCGTGATGGTCGCGGGGGGGTACTGCGGCGGATGGGAACTCCTCGACGAAATCGAGCGCAACGGCTGTCTCATCATCGAGGACGATCTCGCGGACGGAAGAAGGCAGTTCGATCTCACCCACGACGAATCGTCCTCGTACCTGTACTTCGAAATACTGCATGCGTACGCATACAAGGCATTTCCCTTTGGCGTGCGGCGGGCGGAAGAGCGTTACGAGCTTGTATACAGCCTGCTTAAAAATTACGGGATTGAGATGGTCGTTTTTATAATGGATTCTTCAGGGCCGGGATTCCGGGAGGACGCCGGTTTCCTCCGCAGAAAGCTGATGCGCCTGGGAATAGACCCGGTCCAGGTGAGCGGCGAGGGCGCCGCCCGACAGGTCGGGGATTACCTGCGGGCGTTGAACACTGAATAAGGAGGAGCATCTTACTTTACCATTTCAACGTAGTCCGCCGCCACGTCGAATGCCTCCCTCAAAAAAATATCGTTCACGGTGTCGATGAGCTTCTCGTCCCCGTCATGCTTAAGCTGCTTTTCAAGGTCTTTCATCCTGTTCTTTTCCGCGGCCGAGTCCTCCCTGAGGCTGATCTCCTTGGAGTTGACCACCTTTTTAAGTGAATTGATGCGCTCGATGAGCGCGGTGAAATCCTTGTCGCCGGAGATACGGCGCTGTGAATTACCCTGCAGCGCAGCGATTATCTGGGGATTGACGAATTTCTGGTACGGGGCAAAGACAGCGCTCTTGATGCGCTCCCATACCAGGGGATTGCGCAGCTTGTCTTCGCCTATGTCCCATACGGAGCTGATGTCGGGAACGGTCACGTCGGGAGCGACGCCGCCCATCTGGTTGGAGGTGCCGCCGGGCTGGTAAAAAATGGCCGTGGTAATCTTGATCGCGCCCTTCTTGGGCTGCTGGGGGTTGTAGCTCTGCACGGTCCCCTTTCCGAACGTCGGGGAGGAGCCGAGGATGATCCCGCGCCGGTAATCCTTGATCGCGCCCGCGAAGATTTCCGAGGCGCTGGCGCTGAACCTGTCGATGAGCACCACGATGGGTCCGTCGTAGGCGACGCCCGGCTCCTCGTCGTTGAGCACCTCCACCGAGCGGCCGCTGTCCTTTACCTGTACGACCGGGCCGCGATCGATGAAGAGCCCCGCGACGTTGACGGCCTCGGTGAGCGCGCCGCCCGGATTGCCGCGAAGGTCTATGACCATGCCGTCGATCTTCTGGGATGTGAGCTTATTGATGTTTTCGACCATGTCCATGTAGGAGCTGCGCGCGCCGGGATCGTTTCTCTGGACGGCGTCGAAATCGAGGTAGAAGCCCGGAAGGCGGATGAAGCCGATCTTGATGGTACGGGCGTTCCGCTTGATCGTAAAAACGTCGGACCTCGCCGCTTTGTCCTCGAGCCTGATCTCTTCGCGGATTATGGGAATGACGAGACGCTCCTGCTTGCCGGTCTCGGTGGACCTGCGCACCAGGGTGAGCTTGACGAGCTTTCCCTTTTTCCCGCGGATGAGCTTTACCACGTCGCGAAGTTCCATGTCGATAACGTCGACCGCTTCCGTGTCGCCCTGCCCGACCGCGACGATCTGGTCGTTGGGTTTGAGCTGGATGTTCGCCGGGAGCTTGGCCGCAGCGCCGCCGGGCATGATCGAGTCGACGTAGACGAATCCGTCCTCGGAGCGCAGCAGGACGCCGATCCCCTCGAGTTTGAGCTTGGTGGAGATCATGAAGTCTTCATGCTCTTCCTGGGAGAGGTAATTTGAGTGCGGGTCGAGCGCCGTCGACACGGCGTTGATGAAGAGCGTGATTATCCTGTCGTCGTCGATTTCTTCGACTCGTTTCCTGGAGAGCCGGTATTTATTGGAAAGCTTCTCCTTCGCCTCCTCCAGGGTCTTGCCAGCGGATATGTAATTGAGGAGCTGGAGCTTGATGCTCTTGCGCCAGCGTTCGGTCATGTCGGCCTGGCCGGCGGCGTAGTCGATCTTGTCGCCGTCGGTGTTTATGGTTTCGTCGACGGTGAAGTCATAGCTCTTTTTCACCAGGTCGTCGAATATCTTTAGGTTTTCGTCGAACCTCTTCTTGTACAGGGTGAAGAGGTCGAACACGAACCGGTAGTCTTCCTTCGCTATGATTTCGTCCATTTTCTGGGAGTGGGATTCGAACCTGGTGATGTCGGACTTGTAGAAGTAATACTTGCCGGGGTCTATGAAGCTCAGCAGGTTGGCGAATGTTTTTTTGGATATCTCCCTGTCGATGGCGTGGTATTTGACGTGCTTGGAGAGAAATATTTCGACGAACGGCCTGATGTCGGACTGGCGCAGGCCCGTTGAGCCCTTGGAACAGCTGAATACGATGATGAGGGTGATGATCGCAATGAAGGCGAAATTGTATCTTTTTCTGATCATAGAACGGACGAGCTCCTCGTTGACGGGTATTCATAACTGATAGGTCCGGACAGCGAAAACGTCAATAATAATAATCGGGCTCCGGCGCCAATTAAAAAAATAATTGACCCGGTGCGCGCGCATGCGCATACACTGGGGGCATATTTTCCGGCGCCCCGGGAGGAATGATCATGCTGACGGCAAAGACCCTGACCGAACTCACCACGCTCCTGGACAGCGGAGAGGCGTCGTCGGCGCAGATAACGAAGGAGTTCCTGGACCGTGCGGCCTCGCTCAATCCCCGGCTCAACGCCTACATTACCCTGAACGGCGAGGGAGCGCTAAAAGAGGCGGCCGCGTCCGACGCGCGCAGGAAGAAGGGAGCGCTCCTCTCGCGCCACGACGGGCTCCCCCTCGCGATCAAGGACAATATCTGCACCGGCGGACTCAGGACCACCTGCGGCTCGGGAATCCTGCGCGACTTCGTGCCACCCTACGACGCGACTTCATACGAGAAGCTCAAGGCGGCGGGATTCATTACGCTCGGCAAGACCAACATGGACGAGTTCGCGATGGGCTCCACCACGGAGACCTCGTTCTTTGGCCCCGCGAAAAACCCGTTCGACACGACGCGCGTTCCAGGCGGAAGCTCCGGCGGCTCGGCCGTGGCGGTGGCGGCGGCGATGGCGCCCGCGGCGCTCGGCTCCGACACCGGGGGCTCCATCCGTCAGCCCGCTGCGTTCTGCGGCGTCGTGGGGATCAAGCCCACGTACGGAAGGGTCTCCCGCTACGGGCTCGTGGCGTTCGCGTCCTCGCTGGACCAGATCGGGAGCTTCGCGCGCTCGGTTGACGACGCGGCGCTGGTGCTGGGCGTCATCGCCGGGGGCGACAGGCGTGACGCGACCTCCATCGACCGTCCCGTCGATTTCCGGCCGTCGGAGCTCACGGGAGACGTGGAGGGCATGCGCATAGGCGTCCCCGAGGAATATTTCCAGGGCGTCGCGGACGAGGTGAAGGACGCGGTGCTCGAGAAGCTTAAACAGCTCGAGGCTGCCGGCGCGCGGACTGAACCCATATCGCTGCGGCGGACGGAATACGCGATACCGGTCTACTACCTGATCGCGACCGCCGAGGCCTCGTCGAACCTCGCGCGCTACGACGGCATCCGCTACGGATATCGCGCCCCCGACGTGAAGGCGCTGGAGGACCTCTACCGCAAGACGCGCAACGAGGGTTTCGGAAAAGAGGTGAAGCGCCGGATCATCCTGGGTACCTTCTCGCTCAGCTCCGGCTATTACGACGCCTACTACCTGAAGGCGCTCAAGGGCAGGACCCTCATCATCCGCGACTTCCAGGAGGCCTTCGCGAAGGTCGACGCGATCGTGACGCCGGTGACCACTACCACCGCGTTTCGCATAGGCGAAAAGATCAGCAACCCGCTCGAGATGTACGTTTCGGACATACTCACCATATCGGCGAACCTCGCGGGAATACCCGGCATAAGCGTCCCCGCGGGCACCGACCGCGCGGGCCTTCCCATTGGGCTTCAGATCATGGGGAACCATTTCCAGGAGCGGAAAATTCTTGACTGCGCAAAGGCGGTAGAACGTGTTTCGGGTCCCCTCACTCCTGCCGTGTAGCGCGGCGCTCGCAGCCGCGCTCTGTATTCTCGCGTGCAATGCGTATGTCCCCATACGGGCAGTGCGCCAGCTCGACCCCGGAGCGCTCGCGGCGGACAGGGAAGCCGTAAAGCTCATCCCAGGCGGACAGGACTCGTCCGCCGGTGCGCGCTTCAGGGCGTACCGCACGAAATACTTCGTCGAGGTCGGGGGCTCCGGGCCGGTCGCGCGCATCAACAATCTGGGTGTGAGCGCTGCGGTGCGGGGAGAATTCCGCGAGGCCGAGCGGCTTTTCGCAGAGGCTATCGCCGAGGATAAAAACCTCGCCGCCGCCTACAACAACGC
>CALMJO010000712.1 GCA_937864375.1 uncultured Spirochaetota bacterium | reverse complement strand
AATGTATACTACCCTGGAGCGCGCGATGTCGTCCATCATCGGATCGAACCCAACCGCCTCACCGCGATACACGTCGACCCATAATGAGCACCGCGGCCGGGCCGGGGCTTTTTCGTCCGCCGTTGCACCATACGCCGCAACGACCAGGGCAAGCATGAAAACGGTCTTTTGAATTCTCACGGCAGAACCGTGCATTTCGGGAGCCTAATTTTCAAGGATTTTTTACTTTCAAGGCCGCCGTTTTAAAATTTGGAGTGCCGCGCCGATTATTGTTGTTGACGGAGCGGTGCGCCCGCGTTTTTCTCGGTCAGGGTGAAAACATGAAGAGCGGCATGGAAAGCTATCTCAGGACCTCGGTGCTGTCGCGCCTTGTTTTTATGGTCCGTACTTACCTGCATTACCACCTGTCCATGAAGAAAAAGTTCGCTTCGATCAAGAACAGCCCCTTCGTGTGGGGAATCTGGAACGTCGAGGTGCACGGGCCCAACATAAGCATCGGCGAGAACGTGGTCATCATAGGCGCCCACGGGTCGCGCACGCGCATCAATTCCGTCCAAGTGGGCACGCGGGAGGGGCGCATCGACATTGGCGACAACGTGCTCGTCATGAACGGGGTGCGCATCTCGAGCGCCACGCACATCAAGATCGGCGACGACTGCATGCTCGCCAACTACTGCTACCTCACCGACGCGGACTGGCACGACATCCACGACCGCACACAGCTCATCGGCAAGAGCGCGCCCATCATCCTCGAGCACGGCGTCTGGATAGGCGATTCGGCGATCGTGTGCAAGGGCGTGCACATAGGCGAACACTCGATCGTGGGCGCGGGTTCGGTCGTGACCAGGAACGTCCCCGCGAACGTCGTGGTGGCCGGAAATCCCGCGCGGGTAGTGAAGCGGCTCGACCCCAAAAAGGTGAGGACCCTGGGCTCCTATTACAGGAAATACGGGGGACCCCGGTATTGAGGATCTGCATACTGTGCTACAGGGGCAACCCCTACAGCGGCGGGCAGGGAGTCTACCTCAAGTACGTGGCCGAGGAGATGGTGCGCCAGGGGCACGAGGTTCACGCGGTCGTGGGGCCGCCCTATCCCTCCCACATGAAAGGCGTGACCACGCACTTCATTCACAACAATGAATACTTCGTTAAAAAGGGCAGGGGCATCATCAATCCCGGGAGCCCCTTCGACATACTGCAGCCGCTCAACGCTTACGAATACCTGTCGACCAGGCTGAACGCCTTTTCGGAGATCAGCGCGTTCAGCCTCCGCGCCTTCGTGCTGGTGCGCGAGCTCATGAAGAAGACCCCGTTCGACGTCATACTGGACAATCAGTGCGTGGGCTACGGCCTCCTGCTCATCCGCCACCTGGGCGTCCCGGTGGTGGCCACCATTCACCACCCGCTCTCCATTGATCTTGAGGCCGTCCTCGAGCGCGCCTCCTCGTTCAGGAACCGCCTGAAGGGCGTGATGTTTTATCCCATCCTGATGCAGCAGATCGTGTCCAGGCGGCTCGATCACGTCATCACCGTGTCCGAGGATTCAAGGCGCACCATCAATCGCGACTTTGGCGTCCCCCTGGAAAAGCAGACGGTCGTGTACAACGGCCTCGACACGTCCATATTCAGGCCGCTCAGGGGAGTAAAACGAAAAAAGGGCAAGATGGTGTTCGTGGGAAATGTCGAGGACGGGAAGAAGGGTTTCGCCTACCTCTTAAAAGCAATGCCCCGCGTGCGCAAAGATCTCCATCTCACGGTCGTCGACGGCGCCTCTCCCCACCACAGGATCACCAACGAGCTCATCCGCAAGCTCGACCTTTTCGACCGCCTAGAATTCACCGGGAAGGCGAGCAACGAGGAACTGGTCCGCCACTACTGCGAGGCCGAACTCGTGATCGTACCCTCCGTGTACGAGGGATTCGGCTTTCCCGCCGCCGAGGCGATGGCGTGCGGCGCGCCGGTCATTGCAAGCGACGGCGGGGCGCTGCCCGAGGTCGTGGGCGACGCCGGCATCGTGGTCCCCGCGCGCGACGAGCGCGCCCTCGCCCAGGCCATCAACGACCTCCATCAAGATGGAAAGAAACGGAAAGAATTTTCAGCGAGCGGAATTGATCGGGTACATCGCGTCTTCACGTGGGAGGGCGCCGTGCGCCGCATGATCGGCGTCTTTGAGCGCGTCGCCGGCCACTAGTACATGCTGATCACCTTCGTGCCGGGCGGCACCTGGAGGCTGCCCACCGCCGCGGGATCAAGCGCGGGATTGAGCGTGATGTCGTTGAAGTTAATGGAAAGCTTTTCTCCCGTCGAAGGGATGACCAGCCTGATCTCCCTGTAGATGAGCGTCGCTCCCTGCCATAATGGATTTTCCAGGTAAAGCTCTACCCGGTCCTTGCTTTCCTTGTTCACGAAGAGCAGCTTGGCGGGGATTCCCGCCGAAAAGGCGATGGTCTGGTAATATCCCTGGTTTTCAAGTATGATGTATTCTGCGGACGCCCCGCCCGCCTCCTCGCTCAATCCGCTCTTCACGAAAAATCCCGTAATCAACGGGATCTGCCCCGTGAGTATGGGATAGAGAAACCTGAACTCGATGTCGATCCCCGTGTAGTTTTTGAGGCTTATTGTCGCGGCCGTATCCTGGTAGAGAACCTTGTCCATGGGAAAGTAGATTTTTATATTTTCGTCCTCCTGGACGAACGTGGTGATGGGGCTGCGGAACACCATGTCGGTAAAGGACGCTTTCATGGTCCTTGGACTTTTCATGAACAGGATTTCCGCGGTCGAATTGTACTTGTTTCTGTTGGACACGCCCTGGGAGGTAATATGAGCGATATAAGACGCCGGGGAAGCCGCATTGATCTCCTCGATTTTTTGAAGCAGAGTCCGTGAACGCTCGTCTGCCGCCTGCATGAGCTGTGTGCCGCCTCTGGGCTCCCCCCCCGTGGCGCAGGAGAGCATGAAAACCAATATGAGAATAAGCGGCCGGGGACCGATCAGCCAGTTCGTTTTCATTCCATGCTCCTGTTCATTTTACGGCCGATTGCGCTTCCCGTATCTTGCGCTCGATCTTTTCATCGGGCTTGATTTTCAGGGAGCGCTGCCAGAATTCCACCGCGCGCTGTGTTTCGCCCAGGCTCCTGCATGCGTCTCCCAGGTGATCGTATACCACCGGGTCCGGGTTTTTATCCTCGGCAAGCGCTCTCTCGGCCTCCAGCAGCTTCCTGAGCGCGAGCTTGACCTCTCCCTTGCGAAAGTACGCCCAGCCCAGGGAATCGAGGTAGGCGCCGTTTTCCGGCTCATACTCCAGCGCCTTCTGAATGAGCGCTATTGATTCGTCCAGGTTGGAGCCCTTCTCCGCATAGAGATATCCCAGGAAATTGCTTGCCCTGGAATTCGCGGGATTGATCTCCACCGCCCGCTTGAGGGCAGTGATGGTCTCATCGGGCCTGTTCAGCTTTTCGAGCGCGACGGCGAGGTAAAAGTGATAATTGTCGTTCCGGTCGTTGAGCTCAATAGCCTTCCTGAAGCTCCTCTCCGCGTCCCGGTAGTTTTCGCTTCGAGTGGCAATAAGTCCCCTGAAGAAATAAGGCTTGGGGTTCGACGGTTCCTTGTCTATGACGAGCTTAATATTCCGCTCGCTCTGCTCCTGGTCTTTTTTGAGGCTGTACAGGAAGCCGATCGTCAGCAGCAGGTCGCTGTCGGGCCTTAATTCGTAGGCCTTCCGATAATTGACAATCGCCTGGTTCAGGTCACCCGATTCTTCGCATGCGTTCGCAAGGTAGAGGTACAGCTCCGGAATTTTTTCATTGATGCTGAGCGCGCTTATGAGGCTTTCCCTGGCCTGTGCGAACAACCTGTTTTTTGAAAGAAGGACCCCGGCCGTGAAATACTCCCTGAGCCCTATAATGGTGTTCTGCTTCCTCATGCTTACGCGGGCAAGCGCGAGATGAGGCGTAATGTACGCGGTGCTTTTTTTCAGGAACTCATGGAGCGCCTCCTGTGCCTCGTCGTCCCTCCTTAATAATTCAAGGTAGAGTGCGCGCGACAGGCGCGCCTCCTCGCTCGCATCGCCCGCGGCCCTTCGCAGGTAGGGAAGGGCGTCCATCTTTCCCTGCAGGTAATAAATGCGGCCCATCACCGAATTGATGATCACGTTTTCCGGAAACCTCTGCAAATATGAGCGCGCGTATTTTTCAGCGTCGGCGAACATGTAGCGGTACATATACACGATCG
>CALMJO010000711.1 GCA_937864375.1 uncultured Spirochaetota bacterium | reverse complement strand
CGCGGGGCACACCCCGTCCGCCACCCTGTACGGGTCCGCGGCCTCGTCGAGTGCGCCCCTGGTCATCAGGTAATCGAAGACCGAGCCGTACCAGCCCCCGTCGCATCCCCCCGCGTCGCCCATGTCGCTCACGGCGCAGTCTATGATGAACTGCTCGGAGAGGTCCAGCTCCCTGTTGTTCCTTATGAGCCAGCCCGACTCGGCGACGGCCGCCGCGGTGAAGGCCCAGCAGCTTCCGCAGACGTTCTGGTCCTTCACGGGCGAGCACTTATTCGCGTCGCGCCAGTTGAACGCGGCAAGCGCGGGGTCGGCGATCATCTTCGCCGGGTCGGCGGCGTCGGGCTTTTTCACGTCCTCCTTTTTTGCCGCATCCGCGGGTACCGGCTCCTTCTTGTCTTCTTTTTTAGCGGCGTCGTCGACGGGCGTCCTGTCCCGAGCGGGCTCCTCCCTCCAGAACTGCTCGAAGTATCCGTCGTCCTCGAACCATTCGTCGTTCGCGGCGAGGTAGAGCGCCGGTCCGCCCCAGGACGCAAGGTACAGCCCCGTGTTCGGAAAGGACTCCATCATGGTATTTTTCTTTTTTCTTTTTTCCTTCTTGCGCTTTTCCTTTCTTTCGACCGCCTTCTTGTTCTGCTTTACCGCGGTGTCCCTGAAGTTGGCGGGTTTTTTCAGGCCTGTAATGTTTTCGATCGGCTGCTGCATCGCCTTCGTGATCTCGACCTTGAACTTGAGATTGCGCTTCTTTATCTGGTCGCGCAGGCCGTTGATCTTAATCTTGAGGGTCTCGATGTCCTTCTTCTGCCGTATTTTCTGGTCTTCTACATCTTTCTTGAATTTATCGGCGTAGCCGGACTGCGGCCGGGAAGGCATGGCGGTTAAAAGAATGATCCCGGAAAGAACAAGGGGAAGAACCAATACGAGCTTTTTGTAGCGTGCCGGCATAAGGCGTACCTCCCGCGTTTAGTGAGCAAACGGTATGCACATATATGAACCGGATTTAAAAGTCAACGGATTAATGCCATATTTCAGTAGTGGCGATCGTATCGTCCCATTGGGATGCCGGTCGAATCCCGGCGAAACCGGCTTCCCGACGAATGATCGTTACCGAATTTCCCGTCGTTATGCGCTATTTCGATGAAAGTCCATTTTCATAAGAAGGAACGCTTCCCATCATGCTGCTCCATATTCATGGCGTTCACCGCGAAAACGCACCGCGGTCAATCCCCGGCAGTCCCGTAATCATACCTGCGCTTGATGTACTGCATGTTCAGGGAGGTCCCGATCCGGACCACCCCGTCAATTTTGCTGATGCGGCCGTACACCAGGTCGTTGAACCCGTCGCGGTTTTTCACGATGAACTCGGCGTTGATCGTGGCCTCGCCGGTCATCATGGTGATATACCAGAGCTCCTTCATCTTTTTGAGCTCCGCGACGACGGAGCCGAGCTTTTTCATCTCCGCGTGGATGTACAGGTCTCCGGTCATCTCGAAGCCGAGCTTGAAGGGATTGCTCACCGCGACGATCTGGACATACTCTTCGTCGATCAGGCGCTTGATCCGCGCGCGCACGGTCGCCTCGGAAATCTTCAGCTTTTTCGCTATCTCGATGTTGGAGAGTCTCCCGTTCTTCTGCAAAAGCCCGATTATGCGTGAATCGATCCCGTCGATGTCCCGCTTTTTCATGTGCCCGCACCTCCTGGCTCCCTTGCCCCGAATCCGGGGAAGGTATTTTCGTATAATTATGTCATATATATAACGTTTTTCGTATATTTCAATTAATATTTTTATATTTTTCGTTGTTATTATTGACTTTCTCCCGTTTCCGCGCATACTTGCAGGTGAAGACATCACCAGGGGAGGACGATCAATGAGCAGCTCCACGAACACCACCGCGGCCAGGGGATTCACCGTCAACGACTTCAGGAAGTACAAGGCGAGCGCGACCCCCATCTCCATGATCACCTGCTACGATCATGCCTTCGCGAAGATCATCGAAAAGAGCCCCATCGACACGGTCCTCGTGGGCGATTCCCTGGGAAACGTGATCGCGGGATATTCGAGCACGCTCCCCGTCACCCTGGACCAGATCATCTATCACACGGAGATCGTGCGCCGCGGCGCCCCGTCCAAGTTCCTCATCGCGGACATGCCCTTCATGAGCTATCACGTTTCGATCGAGGACACGATGCGCAACGCCGGCAGGGTCATGAAGGAGACCGGGGCGCAGGCGGTCAAGCTCGAGGGCGGCAGGGATTTCAGTAAAACCATTGAATCGCTGGTGAAGGCGTCCATACCGGTGATGGGCCACCTGGGCCTCACCCCGCAATCGGTTCACAGGTTCGGGGGATACGGCGTGCAGGGGCGGGAGGCGCACGAGCACAGGAGGATCCTGGAGGACGCCAAGATACTCGAGGAGTCTGGCGTCTTTACCATGGTACTGGAAAAAATACCTGAATCGCTCGCGCGCGAAGTTTCGGAATCCATTTCCGTTCCCACGATCGGGATCGGCGCCGGCAGGGGATGCGACGGCCAGGTCCTGGTCCTCAACGACATGCTGGGCATGGACGAATCGTTCAATCCAAAGTTCGTGAAGAAGTACGCCAACCTGTTCGAAATTTCTCTAAAAGCCATAGAGGAATTTCACCGGGAGATCCGGGAGAGAAATTTCCCGGAGGAGAAGCACGCGTATAGTTGAAATAGCCGATTGAAGAACGCGCGCTCCGTCACCGGCAGGATATTCACGCGCGCCGAGGGCGCCCAGAACCACGGGCAGTACGGCAACCACGAGCTGGCGCTCGCGACGATTATAAACTGGATTGATTTTTTTACTGGGCGGGGGGAGTGAGGGCGAGGCATTGAAGCCATGAAAGAATTGTTTAACTACGGATGAACACGAATTCAAACGAATATCCTATCCAAATTCGTGTTTATTGGTGTTTATTCGTGGTTTTGCGGCGCGTAACGAAATCCCCCGCCCTCCGGGCCGCCCCCTTTGATAAAGGGGGCTCCTGCGGGTATGCTTTGTTATTTATGAGAAGCGAAATCGAGCGAGTTGCAAAAACACATTCCACAGCATTAATTCCAGCATTCAAGTCGCCCTTCGACTCCGCTCAGGGTGACAACACTAGGTCATCTGTAAGCTGAAAGATTAGCCTTTGAAAAAGCATAGGTCGTGAGTAGAACGAGTACAGGGAATCACTTACAGCACTGAAAGCGGAATTCACGGCATTGTTGAACGGGAAAAAAGCCACTTGATGGCCGCCCTTTCGGCGGCAAACCTTATTCGCTCTAATGACCGAGGCGAGTCCGGCG
>CALMJO010000710.1 GCA_937864375.1 uncultured Spirochaetota bacterium | reverse complement strand
GGTCGTGATCGAACCTATGTCGACACCCGCGGTGATCACCGTGCGAGCGTCCTGTCGAAGAAGGACATTGCCTCGCCCGTCACCTCGCGCCAGTACACCCATCCGTGGGACATGAGGGGAAGCTCGCGAAAATCGAACTGGTACCTGCCCGGGTTCTTCTTTTGCATCTGTCTGAGCTTGATCCCGAGCAGCTGTGACTGCTCGATGGGTATGTCCCTGTCCTTGAACCCATGCGCGAGGAACACCGGGATATCCGCGAGGTTCGCGGCGAGGAGCATGATGTTGTCATCTTTTTCCCAGCGCTCTTTGAAAGCGGCATAAGGACCATAGATCGTGGGTATGAAGGGACTGCCCGTCATCACCGTGGTATCGTAATAGCCTGAAATGCCTGCAGCAGCCTTGAAGAGCTCGGGGTGGAGACTGGAGAGGAGGAGCGCCCCGCGCGCGCCCGTGGATACCCCCATGATTCCAGTGTGTTCCCTCGACCGTGCCAGGCCGTAGTTGGTCTGTAGAAAGGGAATGAGTATTTCCGGAATCCATCGGCCTCCCGGCATCTCGTTCCATTTGACCTGCGTTTCAGGATAATAAACGGTCTCATAGAGGGTCCCGCCCATGTCGGGGCACACGACGGCGATCCCGTATTCTTCCGAAAATTTTTGTATGCTGGTGTACGATCCCCATTCCGAGTAATTGCCACGGTAACCGTGGAGCGCCAGGATTGTACGCCTGGGTGCCGCCTGCGCCATGCTCAGTGGAACGTAGATGCGCACGGGGACTCCGGGATCATTCTTCAATGCCGGATTGGCTACCCTGATGGACTCAAGCCACCGGCCGAGCTCCTCAATGCGGGGAAGCTGTGATTGCGGCGTACCGCACGACAGGATCATGGCCGCGAGAACCGCGCCCGATGCTGCGCCGATGGCTGATCGGAACCTCTTCATCGCTTCCTCCGGTTCGAATAAACTCATGAAAGGTGAACGATTGAAGTATGAATACGTCCCGAGGCAATTAATCAATACTTTTTCGCTTTTACGGGCGTCGCGCAATGCGGCGATGCCGGCACTGACGATAATGGAAATTTTATTTGCGCAATACGGCCGCTGCGTTATGGTGGCTACATTGGGAACGGTCAGGAGACGGATATGCGGCGTATAATCGCGGTTTTTTTAATTACGGCGGCTTTGAGCACGGGGGCGCAGGCACTCAAACTGGAGACGCTTCACGGCTCGTGGAAACTCATATACCGCGGCGACTATGGGTACGCGTTTCATTTTTATCCGGATTACCGCGCGCTGATCATCATCTACCTGGGAAACCACGCCGTTATTTTCAAGGGCGTCTATACCAGCGAAGAAGACAAGGTGCGCGTGAACGTGTACGAAATGAAGGACGACATGAATATCGCATACCCGAACCTGTCAGGCGGCTTCCAGAAGGTTGCGTCCACCTATTTCCTGTTCAGCGGAAGCGTGAACGGTTCCGAACTGGCGCTCTACCCCGTGAGGGTCATCATCGACGGCAACAACTCGGAGGGGTATTTTGAGCCGGAGATAAAGCTCCAGAAGAACTGACCATGCACCCGCACCGCACCGAGGAGGTGAGCTTCCGGAACAACAAGGGGCAGATGCTCAGCGGGCGGATGCATCTGCCCGGGGAAGGCGCTTCGCGCGGGCTCATCTTCTGTCACGGATTGTACTCGTCGAAGGACGCGACAAAGATAGTGAAGATGTCCGCCCATATTACCCGCTCCGGGTTTGCGCTCCTCGCCTTCGATTTTTCCTTCATCTGCATCCCGGGAATACTTTCCGACTTTTCGATCGCGCAGGAGGTCGAGGACCTTCGCGCCGCGGCCGCGTTCATGCGCGGCAGGGGAATCACGGAATTGCACCTCATGGGTTCGAGCATGGGCGGCGTGGTGTCGCTGCTGTACGCCTCGGAACCGGGAACCGCCCTCGCGAGCCTTACGCTCATCGCAACGCCGGCGCGACTGGGCGCTCTATTCAAAAAGGGGACCGGCGTCGATATCCAAACGCTTCCGGAAGCGGGAATGACTCCCGTTGACGGGGTTCCGATCAGGAATACGTTTTTCCGGGAGGCAGCGGCGCTTGACCTGGAGGAGCGCGCTGCGCACATTGACGCACCGGCCCTCGTGATACACGGGAAGGAGGATGCGGTCGTGGACTATGCGGATTCACTGGTCCTGGCGGCAGCTATCGGGGGACGCACACGGCATGTGCCCATCGAGGGAGGAGACCATAACCTCACCGGGGAGGACTGTCTTTCAATTCTGCGGGAGGAAACCGTTCGCTGGCTCACCGCGCACTACCGCGCATGAAAATCAGACGACTTCCGTTTCTTCCTCGATCTTGGCGAAATCCTCGAACCTGATGTCCAGCCCCAGGATCCCGATTATCTCTTCCTCGCTGTCGGTGATGGGCCCCGACACCGTGAGCGAGAGCAGGTTGGTGATCTTGGACACGAAGATGTCGGACACGAAAATCTTCCCGGATTTCATGACCTGTATGAACCAGTCCCTGTCCGCGTAATTGGTGTCAATAAGGTTCTTGTCGTACTTGGACTTGTCCGCGATCTGGGTGATGTGACGGGTGATCTTGTCGCCCTTGGTGTCCACGACGTACGCGAAGCAGATGAACGGATCCTTCCTGACAAGCTCCGCGAGAACGCCTTCCTGTTTTGACGCGACCATCGACCTGATATCTTCGTAATCCAGGTATTTCTGGAGGAG
>CALMJO010000709.1 GCA_937864375.1 uncultured Spirochaetota bacterium | reverse complement strand
CCTCTCTATTCGTCGGCAGCGTCAGATGTGTATAAGAGACAGCGGTAATACTGAGCATTTACGCGGCGGGGATCGCCTTCGCCTTTCTTTCGGCGCGCCTGCATCGCCGCCTGTTTTTCAGGAACAAGTCCGCGCCCTTCGTGATGGAGCTCCCACCCTACCGCGTGCCCACACTGCAGGCCACGGCGCTGCACATGTGGGACCGTGCCTCCCAGTATATCCGCAAGATGGGGGGAATCATCCTCGCCTTCTCCGTGATCATATGGGCGCTGGGCACGTATCCCCGGTCGCCGGAGATAGAACAGCGCTTCCAGGAACGGTCCGCGAAAATAGCCGCCGAGTTCGAATCGCGGCAGGCCGCCGCGCGCGGGACCGATGAGCTCGCCTCCCTGAAAAGCGCGCATGCGGCGGCCGAGGAGGAGCTTTTCCGCGACAGGTCCGCCCGGGAAAAGGAGTACAGCGCGATCGGGAGAATAGGCAAGGCGGTGCACGCGGTGCTGGAACCCCTGGGGTTCACGTGGCAGATGGGCGTGTCGCTTCTCACGGGCTTCGTCGCCAAGGAGGTCGTGGTGAGCACCATGGGCGTACTCTACCACGCACCGACCGGGGGAAGCCGCGACGCGGCCGAGCGCTCCCTGCAGGAATCGCTCTCCCGCCTTGAATATCGCATAACGCCCCTTGCCGCGTACGTCTTCATGCTTTTCGTGCTCATGTACGTCCCGTGCGTGGCGACCATCGCCGCGATCGGGCGGGAGGCCGGGTGGCGCTGGGCGGTGTTCTCGATCGTCTACCAGCTGGCGTTCGCGTGGACCGTGTCCTTCATCGTGTACAGGGCCGGGCTCTTACTGGGACTGTGAAGCGCCTTATGACAAGGCGTGTAAGAATGGGAGATGGGGGGATAGAAGAGATGAGGGGGATAACGGATTGGCGGGTCTTCTTAAAATAGTATTCTGGAAGCACATAGCGATTCTTTTTTCAACAATCGGTCCCAACGCCTCTATCTCTTCCATCGCCGTTCGCCTTCATCTCTTCCATCCCCTTTTCCTTTCCTGAATCCATCCCTGAAATTTCCCGCGAACTTACTCTCAGCATCGCTTAACGGCAAGGACGTGTAAGAATGGGGGATATGGAGATGGAGGAGATGAGGGGGATAAAGGATTGGGGGGTTCTACAGGAAAAAGCAATCTAAAGATGCATATCGATTCCATTCCTCAACAATCTCTCCCAACGCCTTTATCTCTTCCATCGCCGTTCGCCTTCATCTCCCCATCTCCCTTGCTGTTGCCGTTTTTCCATGTCCTCCTTGAAATTTCCCGTAAATTTTGATATGTATTCAATGCGGGGAACTTCATGAAGGACGAAATCTACACCCCGGGGGACATACGCAGGACCTATGAAAACGTGCACGACCTGCTCGTCACCAAGCATATAATCAAAACATACTCGACGAACCGGCGGGACATCCGCGACATAGCCCTCAGGCACCTGGACCTCTCAAGCGTGCGCTCGGTGCTGGACCTGGGCTGCGGGTACGGCTTCTTCATCGAGAAGCTCAAGGGCCTCCTCGATCCCGAAGCCCTGATCACGGGCATCGACCTCGTGGACAACTACGAGCACGCCTACCTCGACACGGTCTCGGCAATCAATTACCGCGGATCGTTCATCAGGGGCTCCGTCGACCTCGCCCGCGGCATGGCGAGCGGGAGCTACGGCCTGGTCCTGTCGAGCTACTCTCTCTACTTTTTCCCCCACATCGTTCCCCAGGTGGCGCGCCTGCTCGCCCCGGGCGGCATCTTCATCGCGATCACCCACAGCGAACATTCGCTGGAAGAAGCCATCTCCTTCGTGCGCGGCTGCATGAGCAAGCTCCGGATCGAGGTGCCCGGACAGACCGCGCTGTGCAGGCTCTTTGCCGCCTTCTCCGTGGAAAACGGGCTCGAGCTCCTTGGCCCATGGTTCGGCAACGTCGAGCGGATCGCCTACAAAAACTCCATGGTGTTCGGGGCGGAGCACCTGGAGGACTGTATTTACTATCTTGAAAAAAAACGCGCCCTCATATATAAGGAAGTCATGGACCGCCATCCCGGCCGCATCATCGACATCGAAAAATGCATCAGCGCGAAGGTGTTCGACTGCGCGAAGACCAACGGGAGCGTGGCGTTCAACAAGGACGACGGCGTGTTCATCTGCACCATGGAGGCGCCTGCCGGGGGAAGACCATGAAGAAGCCCATGCGCTACTGCTGCTACTGCGGAAAAGACATCGCCCGCAGGGAGCTCGAGGGCAAAATGAGGGATTACTGTCCCCGCTGCGGCAGCATCTTCTACGAAAATCCCCTGCCGGTCGCGAGCACCATCGTCGTCAACGACAGGCGCGAGGTGCTGCTCGTCAGGCGGAAGAAGGACCCGTACAGGGACATGTGGTGCCTTCCCATCGGCTTCGCCGAGAGCGGCGAGGAGATACGGGACGCGGCGCTCAGGGAGCTCGAGGAGGAGGCGGGCGTCAGGGGCGAGATAGTCCGACTGATCGACGTGGACACCGTGGAAAATTATTTCTACGGGAGCCTGGCCATCGTCACCTACGAGGCGCGCATGACCGGCGGGAGCGTGCGCCCGGGGGACGACGCATCCGACGCGGCCTTTTTCCCGATCGGGGACCTTCCTCCCCTCGCCTGGTCGTCAAACGAAAAGGCCGTCGGGATCTACGTCGAACTGTACACCGACTCCTGGACCATGGTGGACTCTTTCCGGCACCTCTTCCCGGAGACCGGTCCTCCCAGCGAAATCATACCCGGCGAGGACGAGCATTACGCGTTTCTCTCCAACGTGCTCGTGAAATTCATAGAGAAAAGCATACACGCGGTGACCGACGAGTGGGCGAAAGAGATCGAGCGAAGGTTCCCCGCGCTCTCCCCTCACATGGGCGAGCTGCGCGCCCTCAATCTCAACGTGCTGCGCGGCATACAGTACTGGCTCACCCGGGGGACCGACACGCTGGGCGTGGAAGAGTTCATCGAGGCGGGCGACAGGCTCCGGGATCTGGGGATAGGACTGCCCGAGGCGATCACGGCGGTCGCGCTCTCGCGCAAATCGCTCTGGCTCCGGCTGGTGCGCGAGCGGATTTTTCTCACCCCCATCGAAATCTACACGACGCTCGAGCTCAACAACCGGATCATATTTTTCTACGACAAGATCAATTATTTCCTGAGCCTGGGGTACATGAAAACAGAAAGGCCGTGACACGCATCGCGCGCACGGCCCTTTCAGGTCCGGGACGGAAAATCCGTCAGGCCTTCGCCTTCTGCAGCTTTTTCTCCTGCATCTGCTTCAAAACCTTCTCCTGGACGTCCTTCTGCAGCGGCACGTAGTTGGAGAACTCCATGGAATAATTCGCGCGCCCGCTCGTGATGCTCCTGAGCTGGGTCGCGTACCCGAACATCTCCATGAGCGGCACGAAGCCGTTCACCTTCTGCGCGCCCTTGCGGAAGCGGCGCATTGACTCCACGCGTCCGCGCCTCCGGTTGAGGTCGCCGATTACCTCCCCGATGTGATCGTCCGGGGTGTTGATCTCGATCTTCATCTGCGGCTCGAGCAGGATGGGCCCCGCCTTCCTGAAGGCCTCCTTGAAGCAGATGGAGCCGCAGGTGCGGAACGCCATGTCCGACGAGTCCACGTCGTGGTAGCTGCCGTCTATGACGACCACGCGCACGTCAACCACGGGGAACCCAGCGAGTATGCCATCGTCCAGGGCCGCATCGATCCCCTTCTTTATGGAGGGAATGAACTCCTGCGGAATAACGCCGCCCTTGATGTGATCGACGAACTCGAAGCCCTTGCCCTTATTGGGTTCAATGCGCAGTACGACATGCGCGTACTGGCCGCGACCGCCGGTCTGCTTGGCGAACTTCGTGTTGTTCTCCGCCTCGCTGGTGATCGTTTCGCGGAACGCGACGGAGGGCTCGCCCACAATCGCTTCCACGTTGAATTCGGTCCTGAGGCGGTCGACGATGATCTCCAGGTGGAGCTCGCCCATGCCAGAAATGATGGTCTCGTTCGTCTCGTCATCCACGCGCACCTTGAAGGACGGGTCCTCCATGGCCAGCTTTCGCAGCGCGATCCCGAGCTTCTCCTCCTCTTTCTTCGTAGGAGGAGTGACCTTGAGGTCTATGACCGCGGGCGGAATATAGATGGACTCGAGCACCACCGGATGGCTCGAGTCGCACAGGGTATCGCCGGTCTTGGTGTACTTCATGCCGATCAGGGCCACGATGTCGCCGGGACCCGCCGAGGATATTTCCTCGCGCTCCTTGGCGTGGATGCGCAGGATGCGGCCGATGCGCTCGTACTCGTTCTTTGACGCGTTGAATACCTGCATGCCGCTCTCGAGCTTGCCCGAGTAGATGCGGATGAAAGTCTGCTGGCCCACGTAGGGGTCATGGATGAGCTTGAAGGCGATCGCGCAGAAGGGATCGCTTGCCAGCGGGTGCCGCGCGTGGCTCTTCGACTCGTCCTTCATGTCGAGGCCCACCACAGCCCCTTTGTCGATCGGGTTGGGAAGGTAGTCCAGGATCGCGTCCAGGAGCAGCTGTATGCCCTTGTTCTTGTAGGCGGCGCCGCAGAAGACGGGCGTGAATATCATGTTGAGGGTGGCGAATCGCGTCGCGCTCTTGATCAGCTCGGCGGGAACGTCCTGTTCGTTCAGGTAGAGGTCACCGATCTTCTCGTCGAAGTCGGCGAGCTTTTCGACCAGGTGCCTGCGCGCATCTTCGCAGTTCTGCCGGAATTCCTCGGGCACGTCTATCACGAGCCGCTCCATGTCCTTGAAGACGATGGCCTTGCGCTCCACGATGTCGATCACGCCCTGGAAATCCTCCTCGGCTCCTATGGGCACCTGCATGGGGACGGGATTGGCGTCCAGGTACTTTTCCATCTGTGCGACACACTCGCCAAAGTCGGCGCCCACGCGGTCCATCTTGTTCACGAACGCGATGCGCGGCACCTTGTAGCGGTCCGCCTGGTTCCACACGGTCTCGCTCTGCGGCTCGACGCCCGCCACGGCGCAGAAAAGGCCTATCATGCCGTCAATCACGCGCAGGCTTCGCTCGACCTCCACCGTGAAGTCCACGTGCCCTGGGGTGTCAATGATGTTCACATGGTGGTCCTTCCACATGCAGGAAATCGCCGCCGAGGCTATGGTGATGCCGCGCTCCTGCTCCTGCTTCATGAAGTCCATGGTCGCCGCGCCGTCGTGCACCTCGCCGAGCTTGCGCGTGGTGCCGGTGAAGTACAGCAGACGCTCGGTCACGGTGGTCTTTCCCGCGTCGATGTGCGCCGCGATCCCAATGTTTCTTACTTTCTGTAAAGGCATGAACGTACTCCTGTGATAAGATGATGATCGTCGTTCCCGCGTCCCGGTAAAAACCGGATGCGCTCCGCGCATCCCGTGTTCGTTCCACGAGGCGAGCCTGCCGGTATATAAGGAAATAAACTATTGCACTCGAACGGGGCACACTGCAGGTACAGGAACGCCGCGACCGATTCCGGCACGGACGGCCACACGAGAGGGCCACGCATGCCGCAATAAAAAACGCATGCTTAAGTATACCATTTTTTCTGTCAAACTAAAATTTATTTCAAAATTATTTTTATAACGTCGAGCTGGACCTGGGCGAGCTGCCGGCAGTTCGCATAAGGGTATTTCTGCACGATTTCGCTGAAAATCGACTGGGCTTTTGCGTCCTCTCCCATCTTCTGGTAGCACAGCCCGGTGCGGAAGTACGCGTCGATCCCGTCCTCGGAGTTGGTCGACTCCTCGTAGATGGCGTTGTAGGCCCGCGCGGAGCGCTCGTATTCGTAACGCTCAAAGTAAATCTTCGCGATTCCGCGCCATGCCTCGGCGCGGTGGGCGCCCCTGAGGTAGACCTCGAGGTACTCCTTGAATTCACCCAGGGCCCTGTCATGGTCTTTCAACAGAAAGAACTGCATCGCGTTCTGGAACTTGGCGTCGTCGGCGAAGCGGCGGATGTCGGTTCCCTGCTCTTTGGCCGGTTTTTCTCCTCCCTCGGGCGCTCCGGCCTCCTGTCCGATGATTTCCGATGCATTGAGCAGGATGACCATGGCCAGTAAAAAGCGGGGCATCCTTCCTAGGTGTGCTGATTTCATATTATGTCTCCTCTGGTACAGGTATCGGCGCGCGGCATCCCAAATCTTACTATTTTTCCTATCCACAGGTCAGGGGCGGATTCCCTTTGGCGATCGCGGCGCGCCATGCCGGAAATTCGCTTATCTTTTCCCGCTCTAATTCGCAGTAGAGCTGAACGCCCAAATCAGTCCCGGAGGATACGGAATGCTGCGCACATCAATCAACATGAGGCGTAAATTTCAAGCCCTCTGCCCGGGGCTTTCTGCCGGGGAGGGTGATCTTTTTTATGGAGCACACTTCCGAGAACCGGGGTTATGTCAGGAGGCTTTCACCTTAGCGGGGACGCAATTTCCTTGATAGTCGCGATATGAAAGCCGTCAATGACCGGTCCAATGCCACAGAGCCTGAGTGCCGCCAGGGGCGGGGCCGCGTGCTGGTTCGCGGTATCAGAAAAGCGTCGAGATGATGAGCCAGTAGCCGAACGCGGCGAGGATGAACACCGCCGCCCAGTACGCGGCCGTAACGGTTTTCCACGACCTTGTCTTGAAAAATTCCATGGTATAGGGCTCTCCTTTCGCGGGATTTCGTTGCATTATTCCGGTCGGTCAGTGTATTAAAAACTGCCGGCCGTACAGGTAGACCGGGTACGCTATGAGAAACCCGGCCGCGAGCGAGAGGCCTATTTTTATACAGATGATGACCTTTTCACGTGCATTCACGAGGTTCCTCCTTTCCTTTTATCTGGCTGCCCTGGACGCGTAGTCCAGGAGGCCGGAAGCGCTTACTCTGGCGACGCGTATCTCGGTCTTCGGGAAGAAACATATTCCCAGTATCCAGGGGTAGTCCTTGTCGATGGGGCAGGTGTAATAGCTCGCGTAGATATCGTCCCCCCGCCGTACCACGCCGGTATAGGCCGTGTCTCCGTTGGAGGGCAGGTCGAAGAGAAAGACCAGCCGGTCCTGCTTCACTTCATAGAAGGCCGTGCGTTTTTCCGCCAGGTGGCTGCCCAAGTCGGAGCGCGGGCCCAGGTGGTTCCGCCCCACGGCGAAAATGCGCCCGCCCAGCGGGAAGAGCGTCGCCCCGTCAAGGCGGGTGATGAAGCTGTGCGCGTAGCTCCACCGCGTATAGGGCGGATCGGAAACCGCGATCACGGTGTTGCCGGTGGCGTTTCCGAACTCGTACCCCGGCGTGCCCAGGCTTCCGCAGCGCAGCGTGGCGATGATGCTCCCGTTCTCCATAAACTCCATGGCGGGCTCGCCCGTGCGGTGGGCCGTGTAGACCTCGGAAACCTCCTTCCAGTTCACCCCGTCGTCGCTCATTATAAGGACGCTGATGGTGTCCACGTCGGTTTTCATTTCCGGCCCTCCGGCTTCGGACTGCGCCTGCTTTTTCCCGAAGGCCACCACATACCACGTCCGGCCGTCGCGGGTCTTGGGCCTCCAGAGCTTCCACCCGCCGCCGGTCACCTCCAGGGGCCTGCCGTCTTTTGTTCTATGAATCATGGTCACCGTGGTGAGCTCCTTCGGCGCAGGCCAGTGCGTGCCGTCGTCGCTCACGGTCCAGTAGGTGGTGGTGGGATTCGGATCGAAGAACCAGTTCGGAAGGAAGTAGAGGAAAAGCCGCCCGTTGATTACGGCGAACTTGGGGTCGCGGACATCGGTGTTCGGCACGGTGATGCGCGCCGCCTCCTTCCAGTTCTTCGCATCGGAGGACTTCTGCACCACGAGCGCTCCTTTCTTGTCTTCAAGGTGCCACTTGGTGGAGGCGTGGATGAGGAAGAAGGAACCTTTGTAAAATATCATGTCGGTGTTGGACTTGTGGAAGCTCCTCGGGTCGTCCCCCCAGGGGATGGCGGTCCAGGTCTCTAGCTTCAGGGCGGGATCCGCCGTGAACGGGGGCGGGGTGCGCAGGTCCCAGTACACGATGAGGATGCCGATCGTGAGAAGCGGGAGCAGAAAAAGCGCCCCCGAGGATAAGCCGGTCCATTTAAGTACTTTCTTTGTGTTCATTCGGGCAAACCTCCGGGATTGATCGGGGTGCATGCAGCCGTCAGTATAGTACCGCAGGGACGTTGTAGTCAAGTCCAAATGATTCACCCCCGCATATGCGGCACAGATTCGCGGGGGTGTTATTTCTTTATCCCGGGCTGAAGCGGCAGGCGCGTCATGTAACGCTCACGCACCACCGGATCTCGCCGCCGGTTCCGCGCGTGACAGTAAATTTTAAGCCTCCAGACGTGACATTTGGCCGCAGATAGGATGACTTTTGCAAGAGTGGCGCTTCCGATAGTAACTATTTACGAGGAATTGAATATTGCGGCGTGAATAACGCCTAACTCAAGTAAAGTATTCTCAATGGGCGATCGGTAAAATGATCGGGAATGGTGTTATTTGCCGGGAAATTTACCGGGGAACACGGGAAACCCCCTTAAACTCTCTCCCGGCCGCAAAAATCCGCCGCCGCACTCCTGCTACCCGACTTCCGCCGGCTCGGCCTGCACACATATTCTTGTTGCGTCTCTCAGGAGGATGTGCTAGAAACTTAATGCCGTACGTCACTCTGCCCGCGAGGAGCCGGTTATGCCCGAAACAATCAAGATGCGACAACTCTATGCGAGCATCGGCAAGCTCATCACCTCGTCGCTCAAGATCGAGGAGATCCTGGGCGGGATCATGGAAGAGGTGCGCCGGTTTTTTGACGCCGAGAACTGGAGCCTCATGCGCCTGGACCCCAACACCCGCGAGCTTTTTTTCGTGATCATCAAGGGCATCGACACGAAGGCGGTCGAAAACATCCGCCTGGGGCTGGGAGAGGGGATCGCGGGATACGTGGCCAAGACGGGCGAATCCGTGTTCGTGCCGGACGCGAAGACCGACGCGCGCTTCACTGACAAGGTCGACCGAATAACCGGCTTCGACACGCGCTCCGTCATGGCCGTACCAGTCATCTTCAAGGGCACCATCTATGGCGTGATCGAACTCCTGAACCGCACGACAGGCGCGCGCTACACCGATGACGAGATGCTCATACTCCAGACCATCGCGGACTTCTCGGCCATCGCCTTCGCGAACGAGGCGCTCTTCCAGCAGGTGCTCATGATGGGGCACACCGATCCGCTAACGGGCCTCTACAACAGGCTGAGCCTGAACCAGATCATCGCGGAGTCCGAACGGGACGAGGGGCCGCAAAGGAGACGAAGCGACCAGCCGCGCTTCGCGATCGTGGTGCTCGTGGACCTCAACAGCTTCAAGGCTATCAACGATACCTTGGGGCACCGCGAGGGCGACGCGGCTCTGGTGAAGACAGCGACCTTGCTGCGATCGAGGCTGCGCACGAACGACCAGGTCTTCCGCATAGGAGGGGACGAATTCCTTGTCCTCATCCGCGAGGACGACCCTGACACGCTCATGCGCGTCGAAACGCGCATACGCGCCGAGATGGTGAAGACCTGCGTGTTCACGATAGCCGACGGCTACCGCGTGGAGTTCGCGTTCGGCATCGCCTCGGGGCCCATGAGCACCCTCCGCGAGCTCATGCACCGCGCCGACATGGAGATGTACCACTGTAAAAAGGGAAGGGAGCGCGCATAAAGACCCTGTGTAAGAATAGGGGAGAGGGGGATAGATGAGATTCATGAGATAATGGGTTGGGTTTTATTTCGGCCAATGGCATTCAGGCTGAAACATGCAACCCCGATCCTTATCTCATCTATCGCCTTTGTTCCTTTATCTCCTCATCCCCACCGCTGTTGCCGTTAAATGTTTTTAACAGTACGGTCCCGCTTCCCGCGGTAACGGATCAAAGGTGCAGCATTTCCCACGGCTTGCGCCAGGTCAGGCGCCGTCTCTTCCTGGCCGCCCCTTTGTGCTTCCTGGGGAACGCCCACACGTGAATGAGCAGGTTTATCGGTCTTCTTCTAAGGTTCCTGAGTTTCATCGCGTCACCCCCTCTCATTGAAACGGGAAGTACCATTGCCGTGGGCATCATGCCCTGTCGGCCCCCTCCCCCACGGCCTTCCCTGCCGATATTTAATAATAACACTTTCGCTGTTCGGAATCAATATGCCGGAAATGTGTAAGAATAGGAGATGGGGGGATTGATGAGATCAGGGAGATAAAGGATTTGGTATTATTTCGGCCGATGACATTCAAACTGAAACCAGCACTCCCAATTCTTATCTCCTCGATCGCCGTTACTCCTTTATCTCCTCATCCCCTCTGCTGTTGCCGTTTGACAATTCTTAACGGTGTGTAAGAAAGGGTTTACTATGTTAGATCCAGATAAAGCTTGAAAAAGCTGCCTACTTCAATAAGAT
>CALMJO010000708.1 GCA_937864375.1 uncultured Spirochaetota bacterium | reverse complement strand
AATCACGGCTGCGCGCGCCCGCGCCTTGATTTTTGGCGATTGCGGCAGTATCTTGATCCATTCTCGCCGGAAGGCCGCGGGGCCGGGGCAGGGAGGGCCCGGACCCTCCGGTGACATCGAGCGGGCAGGCGGCGGCTGCCGCACGAACCCATAGGATGTCATCATGCCACGAACCGCACATAAATCGAAAATTCAACGGCGCCGGCACGTGGCGCGCGCGGTGAAGCGCGCGGCGCAGGGCGTCACCGTGTACTACAATCCCGCGACCGGGAAGGAGCTGGGCCGGGAGACCAACACCGGCCTCTCCGCGATGCCGCGCATCATGGAAAAGGCGCGCACGGCGCAGCGCGAGTGGGCGTCCCTCGCGTTCGCCCGGAGGAAGAGGCGCGTGCGCGCGATCCGCGACTACCTGGTCGCGCACGCCGACGAGATCGCCGCGGTCATAAGCGAAAACTCCGGGAAGACGCGGATCGACGCGCTGGCCACCGAGGTCATCCCCTCCGCGCTTCAGGCGGGGCCGTCGTGCGGCAGCGCCGAGCGGCATGCCTCGTCCGTCATGGCGTAATAGGCTTCGTCCTCCGCGGGATGCATCCTGCGGTCAGCGGGCTCGCTCTCAGGCATCCCGGGTTCGTCGGCGCGTCTAGCGACATGCGGTTATGACCCCGTTGAAGGTGCATCCTGCCGTGGCTGCCCATGCACCCTTGGTTTCAGGCCTCGTGGTCAGCGTCCTTTTCCTTTTTATTCCTCTTGTTCCGGTACATCGCATGGTCGGCAAGGTCGACGAGCTGGTCCACGGTCATGTCCGCGTCGTAATCGTACTCCGCGTATCCCGTGCTCACGCTCAGGGGATACGGCCACCTGGCCTCTTCGCCGGCCCGCGCACACATCCGCCCGAAGCGCTCTTCAAAGGAATTGCGCGCCTGCGCGGCATCGCACCCGGGCATGACGAGCATGAACTCGTCGCCCCCCATCCGGCAGAGCACGTCCGATTCGCGCGCGGCCTTCCTGAGCGCGTTCGCGGCTGCGATGATGAGCCCGTCGCCCGCCGCATGCCCGAAGCCGTCGTTGACATACTTGAGGCCGTCAGCGTCCGCGAAGCAGACGGTGAGCGGCTGCTTCCTTCTCTTCGCGAACCGCATGTGCATCCCGAGCATCATGAGGCCGCTCCTCCTGTTGTAGGCTCCCGTCATGGCGTCGAAGGTGGCGGTCCGCTCGAGCTCGGCGATGAATGCCTTCCTTTCCGTGATGTCCCGGAGGACGCCCTCCTCGTGGTCGAACTCCCCCTTCGCGTCGAAGCTCATGTGCGCGTGCAGCTCGTACCAGTACTCCGCACCGTCCTTTCCCGCCAGCCAGAGCTCCAGGCCCCGCGTGTATTCGCGGCGCTCGGTGATTGCCCTCCCGAACGAGCGCGCCACCATCTCCCTGTCATCGGGATGGATGAGCTCCAGGAAGTACCTTCCCACGGCATCGGCCCTCCTGAGCCCAAAGAGCTCTTCCAGCCCCTCGTCCCTGTTGAGCGTGACGATGCGCCCCTCCCGGTCGAGCGAGTAGACGATGTCAGGGATGCTCGCGACCAGCTCGCGGAAGCGGGCCTCGGACTGCCTGAGCATGCGTACCAGGCGGTGCCGCTCCAGGCCCATCTGGATGACGATGTCGATCTCCTCCTCGCGGAAGGGTTTCAGTAAATAGCCGTACGGGTTGACCGACTTCGCGCGCTGCACGAGGGAGCGCTCGGCGTGGGCGGTGATAAAGACCACGGGTATGTCCAGCGCGGCCATGATGCTCCCCGCCGCCTCTATCCCGTCCATCCCTCCGTCGAGCATGATGTCCATGAATATGAGGTCGGGCGAGCCGGATTGGGCGAGCGCGAACGCTTCGGCCCCCGTGCGCGCAAAGCCCGTTATGCGATAACCATGGCGCCCCAGGATGTCGGCCAGGTCCTGGGCGATGATGCCTTCGTCCTCGACGATCAGAATCTTCGTGTCCATCGCGTTCCCGGGAATATGCGCTCGACGCCTCGCGTCGCCCCCGGCCCATGAGGAGGCCGTGTCTCATAGTACAACCGGGCACCGGGGAGAGTCAAGCCTTACTCGGGAAGGCCCGGCCCCTGACCGGTCCCTCCCGGCGCTCCTTGACGCCGCGCGCCCCCCATGTTATACTGGGTGCGTCAGTGGAAGGAGGAGACCCATGACACGGAACGCCGGCGAACCTGTTCGAATAATCTACCATCCCGTCTACCTGACTCCCTATTCCACCGCGAGCTGCGAAACCCCGGACCGGGTGCGCTCCATAATGACGCACCTCGGGTCGCGGTACCCCGTGGTCGAGCCGGAGCCGTGCACGGATGACGACATCCTCCTGTGCCACTCCGAGGGGCTCCTCATCATGGAGCGCCACGCGGATGAGCGCTTTCTCGCGGCCAGGACCGCGGCAGGCGGGGCAATCCTGTGCGCGCGCCTGGCGCTCGATGGGCTGGTACCCTTCGGGGTGCTGCGCCCGCCCGGCCACCACGCGAATCCAGACCACAACTGGGGATTCTGCTTCTTCAACAACATGGCCATCGCGATCTCGCGCCTTATCAGGGACGGGTTGGTGAACAGCGCCGTCATCCTGGACATAGACCTTCACTTTGGCGACGGCACCGACGTCATCTTTCGCGGCAATCCCGGCGTCCGAGTGCTGAACATCCAGTCATCCACTCCCGGCGAGTTCATCGCGGAAACCAGGAGCGCGCTTGAGTCCATCCAGGGGGCCGACATACTCGGCATCTCCGCCGGATTCGACCAGTATGAACGGGACTGGGGCGCGAACCTCTCCACGGAGGATTACCGCACGATCGGGGAAATTGCGGGGGGCTTCGCGAGGACCAGGACGGGAGGGCGCATCTTCGCGATCCTGGAGGGCGGCTACTTCGTTCCCGACCTGGGGAAAAACACGGTGGCGCTCATCGAGGGCATGTGCGCCGGGCGCGCGGGGTGATGCGGCCCTCCTGCACTAATTTGAATTAACTTTTAAAAGTCCGGACCCACATGGGCCTGCCGTCCACCTGGAGGGCGGACTCCATGAAAACCGTTATTGCGCATTTCCGGAAAAGAGTGCTCCCCGGCTACGATCTCCTCATAAAAAATATCCTGTTCATTATGGCGGGCTACATCCTTGCCACCGCCGAAACGCTCGCGGCGCGCATCCCGGGGCTCACTCCCATCGGCTATTTCGATATCCTTTGCCTTGCCTCGGCCGCGCTCGCCTGTGCCGTCGCGTCCTACGCGCTCGTCTACTACAGCGGGAAGGTCACGGTGCTGATCGACAACCTGGTATTCTACGGGAACCTGGCCCTCTACCTGGCGCTCTACAGCGTGTGGGCATACAGGCTTGAAGAGCTTCGCATGCTCGCCCTTTTCAACGCGCTCATAGCCCCTACCATCGTGATCACGTACACGACCCTTGCAAGGAGCGTGATGATGTCCCTTGGGGCGGCGACCTGCCAGGTGGCCGTGCTCTACCTGGGGATCGTCAGGGCGGGACAGCCGTGCGACTTCGCGAGGGAGCTGTTTTACACCCTGGCATTCGTGCCCGCGTTCGCGTTCGTTTCCTGCTTCGCCGCCCGGCTGCAGCGGCAGAAGGACAACATGGAAAGCTCCAATACGCGCCTTGAGGCGGCGAACCGCGAGCTCATCAGGGCAAACGAGGAACTCGCCTCCGGCCACCGCATCGCCCAGGAGATGAAGAATACCTACAGCTTCATCACGGGAATCATGCTCCGGTTCGACGGCGAGTTCGTGGAATACGTCAACGCGGGACACCCTGACCTCCTGCACAGGAGGGCCGGACGGGAGACGCGTATCGTGGGCGAGAACATCCCGAATTACAGGGGAAGGCCCCTGGGCATCGAGGGGCCCGCGAGCACCTGCAAGACCATGAGGTTCCCCGTCTCCGCGGGGGACACCCTGCTCCTCTACACCGATTGCATCACCGGGAGCGCGAACGCGGTCCAGGAGACCTGCGGAAGGGAGCGGCTGGTACGGTCCCTGGACGGGGCGCATGAGGAAAGCGCCGCCGCGATGCTCGAGCACGTGCTTAGGGGCTTCGATGAATTTCTCGCGGGCGGAACTCCCGAGGACGACCTCACGGTCATAGTCGCGAGGCGTCTCTAGCCCTGTCCTAGGACCCTCCCCATCACCCGGACCACGTCATCGAGCGCGAACGGCTTGGGCAGGACGTCCATAAACCCGTATTCCGTGAAATTGGCCATGACGGGATCGTTCGAGTACCCGCTGGACGCGACTGCCCTTGCCCCCGGGTGCTCCGCCAGGAGAAGGCTGATCGCGTCCCTCCCCCCCATGCCGCCTGGGATGGTGAGATCCGTCACCACCGCGTCGAACTGCTTTCCTTTGGATTGCGCATCACGGTATGCCGCGAGCGCCATTTCGCCGTCTCCGACCGTGACGGCCTCCAGGCCCAGTTTTTCGAGCATCCGGGCGAGCACCTTCGCGACTGCGGCCTCGTCGTCCATGACGAGCACCCTGCCGCTGAACCGGGCCTCCCCGCGCTCCGTCATGAGCGCTTCCTCCTCGCGTTCCAGCGATGCCGGGAGGTGGATCGTGAACACGGTCCCCTCTCCGGGCGACGAATCCGCATGTATGCGCCCGCCGTGCTTCATAATGATTGAATAGCATACCGAGAGCCCCAGCCCGCTCCCGGTGCTCTTCGTGGTGAAATAGGGGTCAAAAACGCGATCCAGGTTCTGCGCGGGAATCCCCGGCCCGTTATCCGAAACAGCGATACGGACATACCTGCCCGGCGCCAGGCCCGCGGGGAGCGCGTCACCGGGCAACACGTTGGCGGCCGCCAGCCTGATGGCGCCACTCCCCTGGAACGCCTGAACCGCGTTGATCACAAGGTTATGCACCACCTGCGAAATCTGTCCGCGGTCGGCCTCAACGTCCCAGAGGTCGCCATGGATGTCGAACGAGCCCTGGACCGGCGAGCCGCGCAGCACGAACTCCATCGTCTCCCTGAGCAGGGTGCGCAGCCTCGTCAGCCGCTTGATCGGGAGCCCGCCCTTCGAAAAGGTGAGCAGCTGTCCCGTGAGGTCCCTGGCCCTGAAGCACGCCTTTTCGGCCTCGGCGAGCAGCTCCTCTTCGCGCGCGCTCCCGCCCAGCATGGTGCGCACGATGGATATGTTGCCCATGATCGCCGCAAGCAGATTGTTGAAGTCGTGCGCGATCCCTCCCGCGAACAGGCCCAGCGATTCGATCTTGCGCGCCTTGAGGAGCTCATCCTCGGCCCTCCGGCGCTCCTCCATCTCGCGCCGAAGGCTCGCGTTCGCGGCGCGCAGTTTCGCGGTCCGCTCCTTCACGAGGTCTTCCAGGTAATCACGGTACCTGGTGAGCTCGGCCTCGGCCCTGGCGCGCTTGCGGATTTCGGCCAGGTTCGCGGCATTCGCCCGGACGAGCTCCACGCTCTGCCGCTCCACGGTGTTCAGCGCGTGTGAAAATCTTCTGGAGAGCGCGATGGCCTGCGAGATGATGAAAAAGACGAAACTGAAGTTGATCATCTGGATGGAGTTAATCATTTCCATCGCGAGGAGCATGTCATTTAGGACTGCAAGAAATATGAAAACAAATCCCGTGAGGAAAAGGTACGCATCACGCTTGTGCCTTCGCCCCGCGAGCACGATGACGTACAGGCAATAGCACAAGATCGCCATGATAAGGAGAAAATTGGGGAAAAGGGTATTCAGGAATATCCGCGGCGGCAAGAATACGAGGGACGCCAGGAACAGGGCGCTCAAGCCCTGGACCACGCGCAGCACCTTCAGGTTGAACTCGCTTGGATAGAGCGACTGGTAGAACATGGCCGCTATCATGCCCGAAAGATACAGGTCCGCGTACTCGATCCGGATCATCGCGCCCCACGGAAAGCCGGGCAGGAAGGCCGTGAGCGCGATCTCCCCGGAGAGCATCACCCTCACGGTAAAGAGTATGCAGAAGAGCCCGAACAGAAGAATCGCAAAGTCCCGCCGCCTGTAGATGTAGAGCGCCAGATGGTACAGGGTCATGATCCTGTCTCTTATACACATCTGACGCTGCCGACGAATAGAGAGGTGT
>CALMJO010000707.1 GCA_937864375.1 uncultured Spirochaetota bacterium | reverse complement strand
TGCCATCCCAGGGAAACCTGCTCGACCGGCTGCGCGAGGAGCTGCCGGAGCATCGCCGTGAGCACGTCCTCGTTCATGCGCGTGGCGGCGCCGGGGAAGAGCGCGCTCTTCCCGCTGTAAAAGCAGTATCCGCAGGCGAGGTTGCATCCCGGGCCCGCGGGCTTGACGAGCACATCCGTGAGGCGACCGCGCTTCATCCTACTTTCCCGTCCATCCGCACGGGTTCTTTTCGACCTGCGCCTCCCAGGCCGCCAGGCGCTTTTCGAGCCGCTCGCACACCTCCGGGTACCTGGACGCGAGATCGTAGTTTTCTCCCGTGTCGGTTTTCATGTTGTAGAGGTTGGGCCATTTCCCCAGGAAGCGGTCCTTCGCCGCCATGCCCAGGAAGGTGTTGGGCTTGTCCATGGGGATGGGCCAGGAGTAATGATTGATCGAGCGGAAGTACTTCCATTCGCCCTCGCGCACGCCCTCGAGCTGCTCGTGGTGGTAGAAATAGAACGCGTCGTGCGGCGTCTTCGCCTCCCTGCCGGTCATGAGCCCCGCGATGTTTTTGCCGTCGATCACCCGGTCGCCGGGAAGCCCCAAACCTGCGAGCGCGAGAAGCGTGGGAAAGAAGTCGATGTTCATCGCCGGCTCATTGCAGACGCTTCCCGCGGCGATGCGCCCGGGCCAGCGCGCGATGAGCGGCGCCTGGAACCCGCCCTCGAAGCTCTGGCCCTTCCTGCCGCGGCGCTCGGGGGCCGGGCGCCCCTCGTACCACGGGCCGTTGTCGCTCGTGAAGATGACGAGCGTGTTGTTCTCGATGCCCTTTTTCCTGAGGCATGCAAGCACCTCGCCCACGCCCCAATCCATCTCCTCGACCACGTCCCCGTAGATGCCCCCCTTCGACCTGTCCTTGAATTTCTCGGAGGCGTACAGGGGGAGATGCGGCGCGTGATAGGCGAGGTACAGGAATAAGGGGTCCTTCCCCGCCGCGCGCTCGATGAAGCCCACGGCCTCCTTCGTGGAAAGCCCGGTGAGCCGCGCCTGGTCCAGGCCTATGTCGTCCTCGAGCATGGTTTCGTTCCGGTAGAGCGGGTTGGGAAGCTCGTCGTTGGTGTTGGGCGTGCCAAAGAACTCGTCGAACCCGCGGCGCAGGGGATGGTAGCGCGGCTCCACGCTGAAGTCGCCCAGGTGCCACTTGCCGATGGCCATGGTGCGGTAGCCCGCCGCCTTCATCGCGTCACCCAGGGTGATCTCGCCCTCGGGAAGCCCGTCCGCGAGGCTGGGCACTGTCATGTCGAAGGCGCCGCGCCTTCCCAGCCAGCGCGCAACTGACTGGAGGACGCGCCCCAGGAAGGGCTGACGG
>CALMJO010000706.1 GCA_937864375.1 uncultured Spirochaetota bacterium | reverse complement strand
CTATTCGTCGGCAGCGTCAGATGTGTATAAGAGACAGGAAGATGACCACCGGCGATGCAGGGGGCCAGCAGCAGAAGATGCTCATGTTTATGCCGCTCTTTTTCATCGTGATTTTCTGGAACATGCCGTCCGGCCTGGTCCTGTACTGGATCATGCAGAACGTGCTTCAGATTGGTCACCAGCTGTATATAAACAGGAAATCCAACGGTGCGGCCCTGGCCAAGGCCTAGCCATTGAGCCGTCGGCCCGTAGAATACACTATCTGCCAGATATGAACATATAGAGGAGGCTGTTATGAAGGTTTACGAGGTTGAAGGAAAGACAGTCGATGACGCCACACGGAAGGCGATGACGGATCTCAACATCGGGGACATCGATCACGCGAGGATCGAGGTAATAGATCAGGGTAAAAGCGGAATTTTCGGATTTGGCGTTTCGAAGCCGGCAAAGATACGCGTGTACTACAGCGACGAGTCGATGGACATCGGCGAACTGACCCGCGAGGTTCTGCTCGCGATCCTTTCGAAGATGGGTGTCGATGCCGCCATACGCGATCTCAAGGAGGGTGAAAGCAAGGTCTACATTGAGCTCGAGAGCAGCAAGTCGGGACTGGTGATCGGGAAAAAGGGAGCGACGCTCGAGGCGCTGCAGTTCATGGTGAACCTGATCGTGAGTCACAAGACCAAGAGCGAGAAAAAGATCATCCTGGACATAGAATCGTACCGGGCGAAGCGCGAAAAAGCGCTCAGAAAGCTCTCCCGGGAGATCGCGCTCAAGGTGGCGAAGACCGGGAAACCGTGGACGCTCGAACCCATGAATCCCTTCGAGCGCAGGCTCGTACACCTCACGCTGCAGAACGACAACCGCGTGACGACGAAAAGCGAAGGGCAGGGCATTTACAGGAAAGTGAAAATCTCCCCGAACATCAGCAAGTAAGCGATGCTTGATGACACCATCTGCGCGCCTGCGACGGCGCCCGTTCATTCTTCAATCGCACTCATTCGCATAAGCGGCCCTGATACACTCAGGGCCGTTTCCGCTATTTTCTCGAATCCAGACCGCCTCGCGCCGCGACATGCCTCATATGGAAGCGTTGCTGACGAGGGCGAGATCGTCGATGACGTCATCGTCGTGTTCTACAAGTCTCCGGCCAGCTTCACGGGAGAGGACATGGCGGAAATTGGATGCCATGGCAATCCGGTAATTGTGAACAGGATACTCGCGCTTCTGCTGAGGGGAGGCGCCCGCATGGCCGGCCCCGGCGAATTCTGCAGGCGCGCGTTCCTGCACGGCAAGATGGACCTCACCGCCGCCGAGGCCATCAACCATATCGTGCGCGCGCGCAGCGACTGGGAGATCCAGGCCGCCATACGCCAGATGCACGGCTCGCTCCGGACGCTCGTCACCGCCATGCGCGAAGACCTTGTACGGCTGAAGGCGGACATCGAAAGCGGCATCGATTTTTCCGAGGAGGAGATCGAGTTCGTAACCCCCGCCCAGGCGCGCGGCCAGGTGGACGCGATCCGGGAATCGATCGAGGACATGCTGCGCCGCTGCCGGATCGGAAACCGTCTCTCGGGAGGGATCGACGTCCCCATCGTGGGAAAGCCCAACGTGGGAAAATCGAGCATCCTCAATCTAATACTGAACACAGAGCGCGCCATCGTTTCGGATACTCCGGGGACGACGCGCGATATGATACGGGAGAGCGTGCGCATAGGCGGCATCGAGCTCAACCTGTACGACACAGCCGGGATCGATTCCACCGAAAACGCCATCGAGAAAAAGGGGATCGAGTTCAGCCGCAGGAAGATCGAATCATCTCCCCTCGTAATCATAGTGCTCGACGCCACCACGGGGATACAGGACGCCGACAGGACGGTAATCGACCACGCATCGGGGAGAAGGCGCATCTACCTGGTCAACAAGGCCGATCTCGCGGGCGACGAAAAGGTTGAATCGGTAATCGCGGAGCTGGGGAAGGCGAACGCGCTTTCTTTTTCGGCGTACACCGGCCGGGGTCTCGCCGAATTCGAAAGCCTTGTGACGACGCTGCTCAGGAACGAATTCGCGGAGATGAAGGACGCCTTCGTGGCCGATGTGCGGATCATCTCCCTGCTGGAAAACGCGCTCGTTCACGCCAGGGAGACCGGGGAGCTTCTGTCCAATAAAGAACCTCTCGAGATAATCGCCTTTTCGATCCAGGAGATGCTCGATACGCTGGGCGAAATAACCGGTGAGATTACTCCCGACGACGTTCTCAGCTCGATTTTCGACAGGTTCTGTATCGGGAAGTAGGCGGGACCGCGATTCGCGGGGATTACATCCCGTTCGGAGCGTAGATGAATTTGAGCACCGCGTCATTCAGGAGGATATCCTGGAAGGCCCGTCGCATAATCTCCCGGTATCCCGTGGGATCCGGCGATTCGGCCCCCAGGTGTTCCAGAAACCTCTGGAGGTAAACCCGCGCACCGCCTGCATCTCCGCTCCTGGCCTTGAGACGCGCGATGCGGTAGAGCCCCATGCTCCTGTCACGGAACCCGCATTCGCTCTTCATCATATCCTCGATCAGCCCCATCGCCTTTGCAAGCTCTCCCTGCCGCTCGCAATACGCCGCGGCCATGAGCTCCCTCGCCGCCCCGTAGGGCTTCGATGCGCGATCATCGGCCTCGGCGCTTTTTAAATCTGCGGTCAGGGATCCGCGGGGCGCGTTTTCCTTCATCGCCTCGTAC
>CALMJO010000705.1 GCA_937864375.1 uncultured Spirochaetota bacterium | reverse complement strand
GTTCGTGGAACTACGACTCCTGGATGGGCCTCGTTTACACCACGCCCCAAAAGCGCGCCGCCGACTACCTCCCGGAATACGCAGGGCACTATCGCACGGCGGAGATCGACAGCTGGTTCTATCGCGTTCCCTCCAGGAAGGACGTGCAGGCCTACCGCGACGCCGTGGACGAGAACTTCCGCTTCACCTGCAAGGTTCCCCAGGAGATCACGCTCACCCACATGCGCGCGAAGAAGGGGGAGCCGCTCGTGGACAATCCCGGCTTCCTCTCGCAGGAGCGCTTTGGCGCCTTCCTCAAGGCGATCGAACCCCTCGCGGACCGCATGGACGCGGTCATGTTCGAGTTCGAGTATCTCAACAGGCAGAAGATGCCGTCCCAGGACGAGTTCCAGGAGCAGCTCGCCCGCTTCTTCGCGGACGCGCCCGTCGGCCTCCCGTACGCCCTTGAGCCACGTAACGGGAACTGGCTCAATGAAAAATATTTCCAGTTCCTCGATCGGACAAAGCTCATGCACGTCTTCTCGGAAAAGCTCTACCTGCCGCATGTGTACGAGGCGTACGAAAAGAGCCGCGGTCTCCTCCACGGGACGGGCGTCATCCGCCTCATGGGCGGCGACCGCAAGGCCATCGAGGAGCGCACCGGCGAAAAATGGAACGAGGTCGTGGACGAAAAGGCCGACAAGGACCGGATCGCGGACATGGCGGCGGACATGGCGTCCACGCGCGATGTGATCATCAACGTGAACAACCACTACGAGGGCTCCTCCCCCAGGACGATTGCGGAGCTCAGGCGCCTGTTGAAGGAGCGAACGAAGGCGGAGGTGCTTTAGTCGATCGGGACTTTTACCGGGTACACATGTGTAAGAATGGGGGAAAGGGAGATTGAAGAGATTGGGGAGATGAAAGGCGTTGAATGTGGATGAGCCTGATTTAAGCATGCATGCATCTCGGCCTCAAGCCAAACCAAATCCTTATCTCTTCTATCGCCGTTAATCCTTCATCTCCTCATCCCCCTTGAAGGGCGCCTGCGAATTAAGCATGGACTTGACTTTCGCCACGCCCTGTCCGGCCGTTCTCTACGCCATCACATTGAGCGGCTCAATAAAGACCGGGTCTTCGCGCTCCATGAGATCGAAGCACGCCTTGTGCATCCTCTTCTTGTGCTCCGCGAAGATGCCCCGGGGCTTGGCGAAGGTCGCGGCGAACGCCAGCGATTCCTTTAAAAGCTCCTCCTCGTTCGCGCAGGCCTTCCGTACCACGTGCATCTCCTCGAGCTCCTTCGCGCCCACCTTGCGGCCGGTGAGAATCAGGTCCTCCATGTACCATGCCGGCATGGCCTTCCTGATGATCTCCAGCATGGACGGCATGAAGGCGATGTTGATGTCCACCTCGGGGAAGCAGAAAAAGCCGCGGTCGGTCTTCATGAAGCGGTAGTCGCAGCAGAGCGCCAGCATGGCCCCGTCCCCGAAGGTGTGCCCGCCAATGGCGCCTATAATGGGAATGGGGTAGGTGAGCATGCGCTTCGAGAGCGCGTTGAGCGAGTAGATAAAATCGCGCGCTTCCTGCTTTTTGCCCGCCGCCAGCACCCCTCCCAGCCACTCGACGTCTATGCCCGTCGACCAGAACTTGTCGTGCTTCGAGCAGAGCACCACGGCCTTGAACGAGTCGTCGGCCTCGATCCGGTCAAGGACGGCGAGCATCCCGCTCATGAATTCCGGGTTCGCCCGGTTCTCTCCCGAATCCATGGTGATCAATGCCACCGTGTTGTTTTCCTTGGTATATGTGATAGACATTATTTACCCCCTTTAGAGATGCGGGAGGGCGGAGATCCGGGCGTCGTCCCGACCGCGATCGAATCCCCGACCACGATGCCGCATACGGTTCTTTAAGCCATCTTCTTTACCAGCGCCTTGGCCACGTCCTCAGCTTCGCTTACCATCCGGTCCAGGAGATCCTTCACCGACGGAAGGTCTGCCACCAGTCCCGTCGACTGTCCCACGGGGAGTATTCCGCCCTTGACGTCGCCGCCCTCCGTCGCCCGGCTCATCATGTCGAACGCGTTGGCCATGTAGGCGAGCTGTTTCGAGGTCTTCCACCCGGACAGGAGCACGCCAAAGAACATTTTTAAATACGGCATGCGCATCTGCTTGGCGATGAAGCGCGAGTTGGGCAACGCCTTCATGAGCTGCACCAGGTTGAGTCCGGCCCTGAGCTGCCTGCGCGCGCCGGGGGCGTCCATGATGCGGCAGTAGATGCCGTCAAAGCGCTTGGAGAACAGGGTGTCGTACACGGTCTTCTGGACCGCGAGGTCCTTGAAGTTCTGGTGCAGCGGGCTTTCCTTCGTCGCCATGAAACGGGTCCCCATCGAGACGCCCTCGGCGCCCAGCGCCAGCGCGGCCACGAGGCCGCCGCGCACGGCGAGGAGGTCACCACCATGCTCCTCGTGCCCTCGATCGCGAAGGCCCTCAAGATCCCCGTCATCGCGGCAGGCGACG
>CALMJO010000704.1 GCA_937864375.1 uncultured Spirochaetota bacterium | reverse complement strand
TTCTCAATGAACTGTCTTGCTTTTGTACTGTCCATAAGGCCTCGCGTGTTCAGTTAAGGTGGTAAGCGACCTCGACAATGCGACGCCGCTGACAAGCGCCAGGGCTCTCGGCAGCACGCCCGGTGCGGATACGCGCTGATGCATGCCGTTACCGAGCGCTGCCGCAGTGACCGTCGTGACTGAAACTGCCTCTGGCTATCCACAGAGCCTTCTCAAGAGCAGTTCTAAAATACAACAGTTCCGGAGCACCTGGGCATAATTTCCGCCGGCGCGTTGCCTTGTCTGGAGACAAATTCACGCAAGCCACACAGCCATTGATGACTGCGTCCGGGAGTAGAACAGTCAATGCCATTCTGTTATCCTCGGGCCGGGCGACATTCAGGAGGCGTACATGAGGACTTTTAAAGCGTGGATCCTGCTGGTCGGCTTTTTCATCGTCACCCTTCAGTTTGAGGGAAAACCGGTCCAGTCCGCCGCGTACAGCGTGAGAGAGAACTACGCGAAATCGGAATACATGATTCCGATGCGTGACGGCGTGAGGTTGTTTACTATCGTGTACTCACCCAAGGATCGATCCCGCAAATATCCCATCCTCATATCCAGGACCGCATACGGGATACCGCCTTATGGTCCTGACAACTATCGAGAGATCATCGGCCCCAATAATGAGTTTGCCAAGGAAGGATATATCGTCGCCTACCAGGACGTGCGCGGGAAATTCAGATCCGAAGGGAATTTCGTTCACCACCGGCCGATCGTCAAAGGCGAGGTCAACCAGAGTACCGACATGTATGACACCGTCGACTGGCTGCTGAAAAACATCGCCAACAACAACGGCAGGGTAGGACAGTGGGGCATTTCGTGGGGCGGATGGGAAGTGTCCCAGGGCATGATCGACGCGCACCCCGCGCTGAAAGCCTCTTCGCCGCAGTCGCCGCCACAGGACCAGTTCCTGGGTGATGACCATCATTCAGGCGGAGCGTTCCAGCTGATGTACGCTTTTGCCTGGATGGCGGGAAACGCGCGCGCCCGGTCGGCTCCGACTGACCAGCCCATCGCTCCTTTCGACTATGGCACCCCGGACGGTTACGACTTCTTCATGCGCCTGGGTGCGGCTGCAAATGCACGCAAGTTATTTGCCGACGAAGTTCCCACCTGGAACGACTACATGGCCCACGGGACCTATGACGAGTACTGGCAGTCCCGGAATGTGCCGAAAGACCTGAAGAACATCAACCACCCGGTCCTGATTGTTGCCGCATGGTTCGATGCCCAGGATTTCTACGGTCCGTTTCGAATGCATGAGGCGTTGGTAAACGACAACCCCAAAAACGCTACCTATTTTGTCATCGGCCCCTGGCTGCACGGCGGGCACGCGAGAATGGACGGAGATAGCCTGGGGAACATCTCTTTCGGATCCAAAACCGGGGTGTACTTCCGCGAAAACGTGGAGCTTCCGTTTTTCAACTATTACCTGAAAGACAAGGGTGAGCTGAAGCTTCCGAAGGTGCTTGCCTTCGAAACCGGAAAGAACGCCTGGCACTCGCTTGACGGATGGCCGCCTCCGCGCACGAAGGCTATGAACCTTTACTTAAGCGAAAGATCGAAGCTGTCTCTCGAGCCGCCCGGGACACGATCCGCGCAAGCCCTGGATTCCTACGTCGCCGATCCGAACCGGCCGGTGCCGTATACCGCCGAGATCAGGACCATCGAAGGACACCTCTTCATGGTT
>CALMJO010000703.1 GCA_937864375.1 uncultured Spirochaetota bacterium | reverse complement strand
CCTCCGCGAAGGCCGCGTGGACGAAGAGGTCGCCGAGGGCGAGTATCCTTTTGGAGGCGACCAGCGTATCGGCCAGCGCCGCAACGTGCTTCTCGCTGTCGGGGAACATCTTGAGGAAGTCGGCGCGTTTAATGAACCCCCCGGCCGCGATGATGAAGTGGGCGACATCCTCGCGCGTGCAGCCGCCCAGCTCCGGCAGGAGCGCGCGGATGCGCTTCCTGTCCGCGCTCCCGGCGAGCACGACGGTCCCGCCCCCGACGATGCGAAAACCGCCGGGGTTGGTGAGGATGAATGGCTGCCCGGGGTAAAAGAACCAGGGCCCGTCGAACCTGATGCGCCCGGAAAACACGCGCGCGTCCTCCGGGACTTCCTCGAGCAGGATCAGCTTTCCCTTGATGGTCGTTGTGCCGATGAGCACCTCGATCCCCATGTTGTTTTTTATCGCGCGCCGCTTTTCAAGTATCTCGATGCGCGCGAGCACATCGCCCGACTCGGTGAAGAAGTTGTGCCGCACCAGGATGTGCCCGCGCCCCAGCTCCTCGACCGACGCGCCCGAGATGTTGAGCGCGGTGCGCTGCGAGGGAACGCCCTCCTGCATCCCGTGGTGGTGGCTTTCGATCTTCTTCACGCGAACCATGCGCCGCTCCGGGAGCAGCGTGAGTTCGTCGTTCTCGCGGAAGGCCCCGTTCCTGAGGGTTCCGGTCACCACGGTGCCGTAGCCCTTGGATGCGAACACGCGGTCCACGTACAGGTAGGGCCGCTCGGCGTTCGCGGCCTTTGGCAGCTTGCGGAGGTTCCTGAGTATGATCTCCTTGAGATCGGCGATTCCCTCAAGGGTCCTGGAGGACACGCGCACGACATCGGATCCAGCGTACCGGGTGCCGGCGAGCTTTTCCTCGACCTCGGCGCCCACGAACCCGATCATCTCGGCGTCGGCCATGTCGATCTTGTTCAGCGCGACCACCATGCGCTCGACGCCCAGGAGCGACAGGACGCGGAAGTGGTCCTCGGTCTGGGGCATCCAGCCGTCGTCCACGGCGACGACGAGTATGGCGAGGTCTATCCCCCACGCCCCCGCGACCATGTTGCGAATGAAGCGCTCGTGCCCCGGCACGTCGATGATGCTCACGGTCCCGAATTTTGGATAGTCGATCTGCGCGAAGCCTATGTCGATGGTCATCTCGCGCGCCTTCTCCTCGGGGAGCCGGTCGCAGTCTATGCCGGTGAGCGCGCGGATGAGGCTGGTCTTGCCGTGGTCGATGTGGCCGGAGGTGCCGACGATATACATTACGCGCCTTCGTGCGGGAGGATGCCGTCGACGGCCGCGGCGAGCGCGGGGAGATCGTCGGGGAAGAGCGTGCGGAAATCGAGCGTGAATGTGTTTTCGTCGATGTAGCCCACGATGGGCGGCGTGTGCGCGGCGAGCGCGTCGGCGATGTCCACAGGCGCCATGCCGGGCACCTCGATCCTCACGCCCTCGCTCCTGAGCACCATCGTGGGAAGCGACCCGCCCCCGAAGGCGCTCTGGAGCGCCGTCTTGCGCACGCAGTCCTTTTTAGAGGGAGAGGCGAGGAGCTTCATGAAGCGCGTGATCTTTTTATCCAGCGCGTGGGAATCCTGGAAGATGAAGTCCCACGCCGGGATCATGTGGTGCTCCCCGTTCATGTGGCGGATGAGCGTTTCTTGAAGAAGGAAATACGTGAGCTTGTCGACGCGCAGCATCCGCATCAGCGGATTCTTCTTCAAGGCGCCCACGAGGTCCTTCCGCCCGACGATGATTCCCGCCTGGCAGGCGCCCATGAGCTTGTCGCCGCTGAAGCACACCAGGTCGGCGCCCTGGCTCATCTCGTAGGCGACGGTGGGCTCGAAGTTGGAGGGAAGCCTGTCGTCGAACACGAGGTTCCCGCTGCCCAGGTCGCGCACCAGCAGGACGCGCTCATTCTTCAGGGAAGAAAGCTCCTTAATGGACGGAGCGTCAGTGAATCCCTTCATCTTGAAATTGGACCGGTGCGCCGAAAAGAGCATAGCCGTGTCCGGGGTGATCGCGCCGCGATAATCATCGAGCGTGGTGATATTGGTGGTGCCCACCTCCACGAGCCGGGCGCCGCTCTCGCGCATGATGTCCGGAATGCGGAACCCGCCCCCTATCTGGACGAGCTCGCCGCGGGAGACGATGACCTCCCGTCCCGTTCCGAACTGCCGGAGGATGAGGTACACGCTCGAGGCGTTGTTATTGACGATGAGTGCGTCTTGGGCGCCGGCGAGGTGCGCGACAAGCTCCTCGGCGTAGCCCCCGCGCTTGCCGCGCTTCTTTTCCGGGATGTAATACTCGAGGTTGCAGTATCCGGATAGCTCATCGGCCATTCGCTCCAGGAGCTCGCGCGGGATGGGTGCGCGTCCCAGGTTCGTGTGGAGGATCACCCCGGTGCCGTTGATCACGCGCTGGAGCTTTTCGCGGCGTTTCGCCTCGCACCGGTCGGCAACCGCCCGGTAGATCCCGTCCACGTTCAAGTCAGGGTCGTCGCGCAGCCCCGCGCGGCAGCGCGCGAGCTCCTCGCGCACGATGGCGAGCACGATCTCGCGCCCCAGTTCCGGCACCCACGCGCGCACATCGTCCCGATCCAGCACGCGCTCGACCTGGGGTATGTTCCTGTATGCGTCGGACGCTCCCATGGCACCTCAATGCGGAAGGGGCAGGAATCGAACCTGCCGCTGCAATAAATTACAGCCTACGGTTTTGAAGACCGCGGAGACCACCAGATCCCATCCTCTTCCAGTAATGCTGATACCTGCGTGGATACTATCCCCGCATAACGGTGTCAACTCCATATTATCACGCCCCTCCGCGCCAACCTATCACTTTTTTGCCGCGCCGCCGTCCCGGGACAAAAAATGGCATGACGAATACGGCCGACTGGTATAGTCTTTGCATCGCGCACCGCGCACGCACCCCCATACCAGTCCCGGAGGAAACCATGAAAGGCGGCAGTCAGAAAAAATCGACCGATTACATCTTCGCCATCGACGTGGGCACGCAGTCCATACGCGCGATGCTCATTGACCCCAGGGGCAACCAGGCCGACATCGTGAAGACGCCCATCGAGCCCTACTTCTCCGTGAATCCCGGGTGGGCCGAGCAGGACCCCGAGTACTACTGGAAAACCCTCTGTCTCACCTGCAAAAAGCTCGTCGCGCGCAACCGCGCGCGCATGTCCGCCGTGCGCGGAGCGACCATCACCACCCAGCGCTGCACCGTAATAAACCTGGACGAGAACGGAAAGGTGCTCAGGCCCGCGATAGTGTGGCTGGACCAGCGCCGCGCGCAGAAGGAATCGTGGCCCAACCCGGTACTTAAGCTGGCGCTCCAGGCGATCAACATGCAGAACGTGGTGGACGCGGGCATCGCCGACTGCGAGGCGAACTGGATAAGGCAGAATCAGCCGGAAATCTGGGACAGAACCCGCAAGCTCCTCTTCCTGTCCGGTTTTCTCATCCACAGGCTCACCGGCGAATACCGCGACTCTACCGGCAACATAGTGGGATACGTCCCGTTCGACTACAAGACGCAGGCCTGGGCGAATCCGTCGGACATGAAGTGGAAGATGTGGCCGATGGACAGGGCGCTCCTGCCCGACCTGGTGCGTCCCTCCGAGACCCTGGGCGCCATCTGTAAAAAAGCCGCCGCCGCGACGGGTCTTCCCGCGGGGCTCCCCATGATCGCCGCCGCCGCCGACAAGGCCTGCGAGGTGCTGGGCTCGGGCTGCCTCACCCCCGAGATCGCCTGCCTGTCGTACGGTACCACCGCGACCGTCGAGACCACAAATGATAAGTACGTTGAAATCATTCCCTTCATACCGCCCTATCCGAGCGCGGTGCCCGGCGCGTACAACACCGAGGTGATGATCTACCGCGGCTTCTGGATGGTGAGCTGGTTCAAGCGCGAGTTCGGGATGCGCGAGGAGCTCATCGCGAAGAAGAAGAAGATTTCCCCCGAGGCGCTCTTCGACAGGCTGGTGGCCGACATACCTCCGGGCTCCATGGGCCTCATCCTGCAGCCGTACTGGTCCCCCGGCCTCAAGGTGCCCGGGCCCGAGGCCAAGGGCGCCGTGATAGGCTTTGGCGACGTCCACACCCGCGTACACATCTACCGCGCGATCCTCGAGGGGCTCGCCTACGCGCTCAAGGAGGGAATGCTGCGCACCGAAAAGCGCAACGGCGTTAAGGTGGAAAAGCTGCGGGTATCGGGCGGGGGCTCCCAGAGCGAGGTTGCCATGCAGCTCACGGCCGACATCTTTGACCTCCCGGCCGAACGGCCGCACACCTACGAGACGTCGGCGCTGGGAGCGGCCATTGACGCCGCGGTGGGCCTCAAGATTCACCCGGACTTCAAGACCGCCGTGGCCCAGATGACCCGGATCGGCAAGGTGTACGAGCCGATCGCGAAGAGCCGCGACATCTACAGGGAGCTTTACGATAAGGTGTACACGAAGCTCTACGACAGGATGAAACCGCTGTATGATGAAATACGGGGGATCACGGGGTACCCGCCAAAATTGTCGTAGGACGTCCCGGCGGGACGTCCCCACGGTTTTTCCCCGGACGATTACGACCGCCGCCGGACGGCGACCATGGTGATGTCGTCGTCGCTCATGCGGCTCTTGGAATAGTCGGCGCCCTTCATGCTCATGAGCACCTTCTTGAGCATCTCCTCCAGGCCTGGCAGATTCACGCATTCCGCAAAAACGTCCTCCAGGTAATCCTCGTTCTTGAGCACGTCCTTCCGCCGCTCCACCTCGCGCTGTGCATACGAGAAATTCTCAAGGATGCCGTCCGTGTAAACGAAGAGCGTGGAGCCCGCCGGGAAGTCAACCTGCACCTCGTTGAATTGCAGGTTCCTGTTGATGCCGCAGATGGCGCCGTGCGGCTTCACGCCTGTGATGCCCTTTCCCGGGACATGAACGAACTGCTCCGGGTGACCCGCCGAGCTTGCGACGAGAATGCCCTTGTTCAGGTCTATGTCGGCGATGAAGCCGGTGAAATAGACGCGCGCGTGCTGGAACTTGCTGCACAGGCGTTCGTTCAGGAAGGTGAAGACCTCGGCGGGGGAGAGCGCCGTGCGGCGGATGAGGTCGTACTCCGTCAGGATGGAGATGCAGTTGAACGAGGCGTTCACCCCGTGCCCGGTCGCGTCGACGACCATCAGGCGCACCTGGCCGCGCCCGTGCTCGTAGATGTCGTAGATGTCCCCGCCTATGGTGTAGAGCGGATCGTAGTGGATCTCCACGTCAAGCCTGTCGGCGGAATTGATCCGCTTCATCATCATCTTCCCCACGAACAGGCGCGCGAGGTTCAGGTCGTCCAGGAGCAGCCTCTCCCACTCGCTCATCTTCGTCACCGCCTCGTTCAGCGACGCGGTGCGCTCCAGGAGCGATGTCTCCAGGTCGTTCGACTTCGCGGAGAGGTGGGCCTTCACCCGCTCCTCCATCTGGAAGATGTAGCCTATGGCCAGCTGGTTCTCCACGCGCACCAGGAGCTCCTTGGCGTTGAAGGGCTTGGTGATGTAATCGTTCCCCCCAAAGATAAATCCGCGCACAAGATCGTTCAGCTGCGTGCGCGCCGAGACCATGATGATGGGAATGTACATCCCCGAGTGTTTTGTGCGCAGCGTGTAGGCCAGCTCGTAACCGCTCATGCCCGGGAGCATCAGGTCGAGCAGCACCAGCGACGGGAGGTCGGCGTTGATGAGGGCGATGGCGTCGGGACCGTTCGTCGCGGTGCGCACTTCGTGTCCCTCGGCGGCAAGCATCTGGGTGATGATCTTGAGGCTTACGGGATCGTCGTCCACCGCGAGTATGTAGCCGGGCTTGTGGCGCCCCTCCGCCCCGCGCAGCTCCACGCGCACCGACGGGATGGGCTCCTCGGGCTTCATCACAGGGGGCTTGTCGGCCCTCTCGAGCTGTGCGCTTGAGGTGCCCTCGAATCCCCTGGGCGGGCGGTTGGGGAGCCACACGGAAAACGTGCTCC
>CALMJO010000702.1 GCA_937864375.1 uncultured Spirochaetota bacterium | reverse complement strand
GTTACACTCAGTACAACAATCTGGTAGTGAAGCTGGATGCCTCCGGCAGCGTCGACTGGTACACCTTCCTGGGAGAGACATCCTCTGCGGCTTATAACTCCGTGCAGCAGACTACTGATGGCGGATATATTGTAGCGGGGGCTGCAGCCGGTAATATACCTACCCTGCAGGAAAAAACGCCCATAAACCCCTATTCCTCCAATTACAACAATCTGGTAGTGAAGCTGGATGCCTCCGGCAGCGTCGCATGGTACACTTTCCTGGGAGAGACACCATCTACTGTTACAATCTCCGTGCAGCATACCGCCGATGGCGGTTGTATTTTTGCGGGGCTTGCAGCCGCGGATATACCCACCTTGCAGACGAAATCCCCCATAAACCCCTATTCCGGCAGTCAAGACATGCTGGTGGTGAGGCTGGATGCTTCCGGTAGCGTTAACTGGTACACCTTCCTGGGAGGGACATCTTCGTCCATTCAGCAGACCTCCGACGGCGGGCATATCGTCGCGGGGAGTGCATACGCAGATATACCCTCCCTGCAGGGGAAAACGCCCCTGAACGCCTATTCTGGCAATCTGGATATGCTGGTGGTGAAGCTGAATGCTTCCGGCAACGTCGCCTGGTACACCTTCCTGGGAGGAGCAGCAGGGTTCGAAGGTGCAGGCTCCATTCAGCAGACCGCTGACGGCGGTTATATTGTCGCGGGGATTGAGTGGGGGAGTAATATCCCCTCCCTGCAGGGGAAAACACCCATGAATGACTTTACTGCCATGATGGATATGCTGGTGGTAAAGCTGGATGCTTCCGGCAGCGTTGACTGGTACACCTTCCTGGGAGGAACGGATGTCGAGCAGGCAAATTCTATTCAGCAGACTTCAGACGGCGGCTATATTGTAGCAGGGTATGCCGGCGCGGATTTAAACCCCCTGTATGGCAAAACGCCTATTAACGGCTTTAGCAGCTCAGGCGATATAATGGTGGTAAAATTGAAGAACGACGGTACGCTGTAAGGGGTGTACGGGAGTGTGTCGTCCACGCCTGGTTCCTATCGCGGCACACACGGACCTGACGACGTAGGCCTTAAGAGCGTCACGTGGTTTTTATTTCCGATTTGTCCCTGCCGGTTAAATAATGCACCGCCAGGGAAACGCATACAGGATCGAGAATGTCACTAGGGCTTTCCCGATCCTGTGGGGAACAGGCGAAAAGATACAGATGTCAAGCGGGGTATTATGGCACAATCAACACGGCGATTCGCTTCCCTAATTGTGATCACCATTTTTATACTCGCGGCCGGAGGCACGCGCGACCTGCGCTCCGAGAACGTCTTCCTGAAAGACGGGTCCATCATTAACGGCGCCGTCGTCACGGACGAGGCCGCCTCCATCACGGTGAAGAAAAACGACGGAAAGCTGGAGACCATCAACCGGGACGGGATCCTCCGCATCCTGTACACGGAGCTCAACATGGGCAAGATCCACGTGCAGATGCGGGACGGGAAGAGCTTCGAGGCCTACATCGTGGACGAGGACCAGAAGTCCTACACCTTCCGGAAAAACCTCTACAGCCCGGAAGAGCTGACGGTGAAGCGCACCGAGGTCCTCTTCATCGCCGAGCGCAATCCTTCGGGCCTCAAGGGGGAGCCGGACACCACCCGGGTTGAGCTCTCGTGGTTCCCGCCCTACAACCCGGTGAGGCATTATCTCGTCTATTTCAGGGAGGAGGGCGAAAAGGACTACCGGCCTCCGGTCAGGAGCAGGGGCACTTCCCACACGCTTGAAAACCTGAAGAGCAATACCGTCTACGTAATCAAGACCACGGCGGTGGACGATTCCGGAGAGGAATCCACGCCCTCCAATGAGCTCACGGTGACCACGAAGAACATTCGCCCCGATCCGCCGGTGGACGTCCGGTACGAAAAAGGGGCGCCCGGCGCCGACGGGACGTTCACGGCCACCCTCCGGTGGCGGGAGGCGCGCGATCCGGACGGAACGATCTCCGGCTATGCGGTCTATAGAATTGCGGAGAACGGGAAAAAACTGGAAGCGAAGGTCACTGCCTCTGAGTATGCCGCGGTCAGCCTCGCCGCCCGGGGCCGCCACTTCTTTGAAATCGCGAGCATTGACGACCGGGGCGACGAGTCGGAAAAGGCGGCGTCCGTCACTGTGGGCTGGAACGTCTTCATCGAGGCGGGCTTAAGCTACATTACACCGCTGGGGACCCTGGGCGAGACGCTTAAAGCCGGTCATGGCGCCATGATAACCGTGGGAACAAAGGAGATTTTTTTCGGGGGATTCGACCTGGGATTTTCCACAGGCTACTGGTCCTTTGATGGCAATTACCGGGACATCGAATCGTCCACCATGATTCCCGCCCTTGCCATGGCGCGCTGGCGGTTCGCCATCCTGAACGACCTCTGGGCGGCGCCCACAGCGCGTATAGGATACAGCTACAATACGATAAATTATAAAAAACGCAACCCTTCGACCTTCGCGCTGGACACGGTAAACGAGAGTGCCTTTGAGCCAATGGCGCTAGGCGGGGTTGATATCCAGTGGAATGCGTGGAAATCGCTCACGGTGAGCGCCGGGGCGTCTTACGGTGCGGTCTTCGAGAAGGGAGGGGCGATGAGTCTGGTTGAGTTTCATCTGGGCGCGGGCTGGGTCTGGTAGCGGGTGTGACATGGAAATTACTGGAAGGGATGAGAACATGAAACCAATACCAATGCTGATCAATTGCATAATAGTGATCTTCACGCTGGTGGGATGCGACGACCTGTACACCGGCATACAGGACGAAGTGGACAGCAACTACTTCCACGGTACGAAACAATTTATTGCGAGCGACGTCGAGGCAGGCGATGATTTTGGCTACCCAGTGGCGATATCCGAAGACGGCACCACCCTTGTGGTAGGGGCATCTGGAGATAACAGTGAATCCGGCTCGGTTTACGTCTACCGTTGGAACGGAACCTCCTGGATAGAAATAAAAATCATGGCAAGCGACGGCGCAGCGAACGATGGTTTCGGCTCCGGTGTGGCGGTGTCCGGTAATGGCACTACCCTTGTGATCGGGGCGTGGATGGATGACACCAACGGTATTAATACTGGCTCAGCCTACGTTTTTCGCTGGAACGGCTCATCGTATGTAGAAGTACAGGAGATCACTGCGGGCACCGACGGCGCGGAAGACGATTGGTTCGGCTATAGCGTGGCGATTTCGGCAGACGGCACCATCATTGTGGTCGGGGCGAATTTTGATGATGATAACGGAAACGCCACTGGCTCCGCCTATGTCTATCGCTGGAACGGCTCATCGTATGAATTGGCACAAAAACGAACGGCAACTGACTGCGCGGCTGGCGACAGGTTTGGCTACAGCGTGGCCATCTCAGCTGATGGCACCGTTCTGATGGTCGGGACAGCAAACTCACGCTCGGCCTACGCCTATCGCTGGAACGGCTCATTGTATGAACATGAGCAGATAATCACAGCCAGCGACGGTGCGGCCGGGTTCGGCGACACTGTGGCAGTGTCCGGTGACGGCGCCACCCTGGTGGTAGGGGCTAGTTATGACAATTCTTCCGCAGGATCGGCATTCGTCTATCGCTGGAACGGCTCATCGTATGAAGAGTTACCCAAGCTCACCGCAAGCGACGGCATTGCCGGCGACAGGTTCGGTTATGGCGTGGCGATCTCTGCCGACAGTACGACCCTGATGGTCGGGGCAGTTATGGGTACTGGGGTGGTAAGTGGTTCGGGCTCCGCATATGTCTTCCGCTGGAACGGCTCGTCATATGTAGAGTCACGGAAGCTCGCGGCGAGCGACGGCGCGGCAAACGATGGGTTCGGCTACAGCGTGTCAGTCTCCGGTGACGGCGCCACCCAGGTGGTCTCGGCGTGGCCGGAAGGTGAGAGCGGTTCCGTATGGCTCTACGCGGAGTGAGGGACGGCTGCTATCCATAACTGAAAGATTTTCCTACATACCGCCCCTGTACTGGCTAACGCGCTGAACTTCGACCATGCTCAGTACGGCGCTCAGCGACCGGCGTATCGAGACTACAGCGCGGAGCATGAGATTTATTTCCGATTACCCCACTTCCTTTAACCAACATTCAGCCGGTCACAATCGACCAACGGCTCCTGCTGGGCTTGTGAGCAATATCAATTGACAGAAAAAAAGAATGAATATAAAATTGAATCATGATTAACAGAAAAATTCAAAAACTTCTTCGCCGTGTGAGTGAGAAACTTGCAGAAAATCACGGCGACCTTGTGAAGAAGATAATTCTGTTCGGCTCAAGGGTTGAAGGAGGCGCCGGACCGTACTCCGATTATGATGTGCTGATAATACTTTCAGAGGACGTCGACTGGCGCCTGAAAGACGGTATTATTGACAGTATCTCGGACATTAATCTTCAGGAGGATATCCTCATCGACGCGCATATCATTTCCGAGAACGAGCTTTTAACGATTAAAGGCAAGCAGCCCTACATCCAGAATGCTCTTCGGACAGGTATCGTCGCATGAGTCTCACGGAGCATGACAGAGCGGCGCTCATTACCCACCGGATTGAAAGGGCGAAAGAGACAGCCGGGGATGCTCACCTGCTTTATGAAAACAACAAATATCTGTCGGCGGTAAACAGAGTCTACTATGCAATGCATCATGGTCTATATGCATTGGCGTTGAAAAATAATTATTTAACCGGGAAGCACGGGCAGTTGATCGGATGGTTCAATAAAACCTATGTTAAGCCGGGTCTTGTCGATGCGAAATACAGCCGGATCATTACAAGGGCTTTCGAGAAAAGGATGGACAGCGATTATGATAATTATACCGTTTTCTCGTCCGATGAGGTGAGCGAAATGCTGGCGGAATGCGGGGAATTTATTGTTTTAATGGAAAGTTTATTAAAATGATAAAAAAAGCGGAAAGGCTGTCAAATTAAGGGCGCAACGGAAGCAGTCCCTGCATCTGCATTTCATAATACAGGGAAGCATCGTCAAGCTCCTGCTTCGCGAGCCGAGGGAAGATAACCTTCATCGATCGTTCTTGAATACTTCTTCCATCGAAACACCATCGAGTCTTCCTTCTCGGAAGGCGCGGAGTCGCTTTTCAGCTTCTTCGGCCCATATTTTATCCAGGGAAAGATCGGGCTCATCAAGGCTTTTCAGTATTCCTTCGACGACTGAAAACCGCTCATCGGGTCTGAGTTTTAACGCTTCCTCAAGAATTTTTTTCCTGTTCATACACGGAACCTTCAGGGGAAATAAAAAAATGCTGACGCTGATCAAAGCGCGGCCGAATGAATGCGTCAGGTGATTTCATCACTTCAGGTGCCCCAGGCCACGGGTGCTTCCGGCAGCGTCGCCTGATACACCTTCCTGGGAGGAGCATCGTACGAAGGTGCAAGCTCCATTCAGCAAACCGTCGACGGTGGTTATATTGTCGCGGGGAGTTCGAATGCGGATATTTCCTCCATGGCGGGGAAAGCTCCTCTAAAAGCCTACTCCGGCAGCGGTGATATGCTGGTGGTGAAACTGAAGAACGACGGCACGCTGTAGGGGTACGCAGGGGCTGATTTGCCCCTGCCGATCGCTATCCGTACATAACGGACCTGACACCATAGCGCATTGACGCTACGCCGCCCCCTGCCGCTGGTTGAGGGCCAATCAATATGTGATATTCCATGTAGTTCGTATGAGAAAATATCATCCTCCCCATGTTAATATTTCCTTGAATTATCTTAATGTTTATTGTACAATGTATACATGTGAAACAAT
>CALMJO010000701.1 GCA_937864375.1 uncultured Spirochaetota bacterium | reverse complement strand
CCGCTCCGAGAAGCCCATCAAGCTCTTCACGCAGATGGGCGTGTCGACCGGGGCGATCAACTCGGCGTGGGATTCCATTCGCGAGGGAAAGCTGGTGGTGGATGAAAGCGCGCTGGCGGCAACGATCCGCGAGCGCCCGGAGGCGGTGGAGGAATTCTTTGGCTCCGATACCGACGGCGACAACCGCACTGACAACGGCATGGGCTACATGGTGGAGAACCTGTTGAAGCCGTACGTGTCCACCGGCAAGAACCTGATCGCGTCGAAAATCGAGCTGGAGGATACATCGATCAAGAGCGCCGACGACCGGATCACGCGTCACCAGGAGCACCTGAAAAAGTACGAGGAAAAGCTCAGGAAGAAATTCGCGACCATGGAGCAGTCAATATCCGGCGCGAAATCCCAGGGCGATTGGATGAAAAACCAGATGAAGGGCGCCGAGGGCGGCAAGTAAGCCCGGACGCGGAGGAAAAGGGAGTGGATATCCAGATAAACGGCTGTGCGGTCGACTTTGAGCTCGAGCAGGAAAAAGCGCTCCCCGAGGTGGTGAGCTCCATTAACGGATGGGCCAGGGAGCGCGACCTGGTGTTCATGGAGGCGCGCCTGGACGACGCGAGCTATCCCGTCGACGCGGTGCCGAATTTGCCGCTGGACCGGGTCCGGGTGCTGAATTGCGTGGTGCAGTCGCGCGCCGACGTGGTGGTCACAACGCTCGAGGAGGGGATCGCGTACTGCGACCGCGTGCTCGCGTTCATGGAATCGTTCACGGCGGAGGGCGACGGCGCCGGTCCGGACCTCGCATCACTCGCGGCGGGAATGGACTGGCTGCGGGACGTGTCGGCAACGGTGCTGGGTCTGCTTGGTCTGGAGCCCGCGCAGGTGGGATACAGGGACGCCTCGGTCCGGGAAGCGCTTGACGCGCTCGTCCAGGCGCGGGAATCGATCGCACGGATCAGGTCCCCGCGGGAAGCGGCGGCGTTTTTCGCGGTCGAGGGCGGAAGGGTGCGTCAGGTGCGCGAGATCTTCTCCATGCTGCTTAAGAGCGACCACGTGCGCGCGCTGGTCATGCGCAGCATTGATTCGCCCGACATGCTGTTCGCGGCCCTGAACGGGATCGCGGGCGAGATGCAGGTCCGGGCGCAGGCGGCGGCGGACGCGGCGGCCGCGTACCAGGCGGGGAAGGACGCGGACGGCTACGCGAAGCTCGACGAGCTCACGGAATTCCTTTACCGCTATTTCCGATCGTGCAAGCAGGGGGCGCTCACCTTTAAAGTGGAGATGAACGAGGTAGCGGTGGGCGGCGTGTCGCTGGAAGAGAAAAACAGGGTACTTCATAACCTCATCGCGCAGATGCATGCGGCCCTCGAAAACAACGATATAATAACGCTGAGTGACGTGCTGGAATACGAACTCAAGCCCGCGCTCGAGGGACTGGACGCCCACGTGAAGGCGCTCCTCGACCGCATGAGCGCGGCGTGAGTCGGGCGATTCCCCCTGCGCGGAGAGACGGGGACGTGAACGGGCAGGCGGCGAGACGGATCGTCGCCTTTCATTTTGACATACCAGGAGCCGGACCACTGCAATGACCACACAGAAGAAAGACGGGAACAAAAAGCTCTGGGGAGGGCGTTTCTCGGGATCCTCGTCCGAAATCACGGAGAAAATTTCCGCATCCATTCACTTTGACGCGCGCCTCTACCGGCAGGACATCCGCGGCTCCATCGCGCACGCGCGTATGCTCGCGCGGACCGGCATCCTCTCCCCGGAAGAGCTCGAATCGATCGTGAAAGGGCTCAGGGAGATCGAACAGGAAATCGGGGAGGGGAGGTTCGAGTTTCTCGCGTCCCGCGAGGACATTCACATGAACATAGAGGCGGCGCTCACCGGGCGCATCGGCGAGGCGGGCAGGAAGCTTCACACGGCGCGCTCCCGCAACGACCAGGTCGCGCTCGACCTCCGGCTCTACCTGCGCGACGAATCGAACGAAATCGCCGGGCTCCTGGGAGACCTCATTGGCCTCCTGGCCGACCGCGCCGAGGAGCACCTGGAAGTCGTCATGCCGGGGTACACGCACCTTCAAATAGCCCAGCCCGTCCGCTTTTCGCACCACCTGCTCGCCCACGCCTGGGCGCTCCTGCGCGACCTGGGGAGGCTCCGCTTTTTCAAGGCGGGCGCCGACGTGTCGCCCCTGGGGGCGGGGGCGCTCGCGGGGGTGAACTACGCGACCGACCGCGATTTTGTGAAGGACGAGCTCGCCTTCATGGACGTTACGCGCA
>CALMJO010000700.1 GCA_937864375.1 uncultured Spirochaetota bacterium | reverse complement strand
ATCGTGTATCGCGCGGCGGCTCGTTCAAGTTCACCGCGGTCTTCGAGACGGTGCCCGAGGTTACCCTGGGGAACTACAAGGGCGTCGAGGCGAAGGAGCGCGTGTGCGAGATCAGCGACGATGACGTCATGAAGGAGATCGAGGCGCTGCGCGAACGCAACGCCACCGTCACCAAGAAGGATGACGGCGCGGCTGCGGAGAAGGGCGATTTCGTCAAGATCAAGGTGCGCCGGATAGACGACGTTGACCCCGCCCAGGTCGAGGGCGTGGAATTCAAGGAATACTCCATTATCGTAGGCAAGGACAAGGACGAGGGAAGCTTCGACGATGCGCTCACCGGCATGAAGGCGGACGAGCTCAAGGAAGTGAAGATCAAGTACTCCAGGGACTACTCGGTGAAGGAGCTCGCGGGGCAGGCGGCCCGCTACCAGCTGGGCGTGATCGAAATCAACAAGCTCATCCTGCCGGCGCTCGACGACGACTTCGCGAAGGACCTGGGCGAATACGGGACGCTCGACGAGCTCAGGAAGAAGCTCCGTGAAAACCTGGAAAACTACGTTTCCCAGAAGGCCAAGAGCGAGGCCAAGGGAAAAATCATGAAGAAGATCGTCGAGTCGAGCAGCTTCGACATCCCGGACTCGCTCATCGAAAAGGAAATGTCCGCGCTCTTCAACCGGGTACAGGAGCGCACCGGGTACCACGCACAGGACATCAACGAGTTCACCTCGGCCCTGGGCCTCAACCCCGAGGAGTTCGAAAAAAAGCTCCGCGAGGAGGCGCAGGCGAACGTGAAGTCGACGATTGTCCTTACCGAGGTGGGCTTTAAAGAAGAGCTCAAGGTTCCCGAGGAGAAGTACCGGGAGTTCGTCGCGCTGCTCGCACGCCGCTACCAGAAACCGTTCGAGGAGCTCGAGAAGACGATCGCGCAGAACGGCTCCCGCGAGTCCATAGAATCGGAGCTCCTGCTGGACACGGCGCTTGATTACCTTTACGACAATGCGAAGGTTTCAAAGGAGAAGAAGGTTCCGCTCCAGGAGTTCCTGAAGGGCGAATAATTTTTGACGCACGGCGAAAATGCGCTATATATATATTAAGTAAGGTACGGCAGTGCCGCGCCCGGATCGCCCGCCCAAAAAGCGTGCGGTAACCCGGAGGGGACTGCCGACACTTATTATAAAAGAAGATTTGTTACCTAAACGTGAGAGGTGTTACACAGATGAGTCTTATACCAATGGTCATAGAGCAGACTTCCCGCGGGGAGAGAGCGTATGACATTTATTCGCGCCTTTTGAAAGACCGCATAATTTTCCTTGGTGAGCCGATCGACGATCACATTTCGAGCGTCATCATCGCGCAAATGCTCTTCCTGGAGGCCGAAGACCCCGACAAGGACATTTTCCTGTATATCAATTCGCCCGGCGGCGGCGTGACCTCCGGAATGGCCATCTACGATACAATGCAGTACATAAAGCCCGACGTGGCGACCATCTGCATCGGCCAGGCGGCGTCCATGGGCTCGCTCCTGCTCGCGTCCGGCGCCAGGGGAAAGCGCTCGTCGCTGCCCAATTCGCGCATCATGATCCACCAGCCCTCGGCCGGCTTCCAGGGCCAGGCGAGCGACATCCTGATCCACGCAAACGAAATTCTAAAAATTAAGCAGCGCCTGAACGAGATCTACAGCAGGCACACCGGCCAGCCGGTGGACAAGATCGACAAGGACCTGGACAGGGACCGTTTCATGGACCCCAAGGAAGCGCTCGAATACGGTCTTATCGACAAGGTTATCGAGAAAAAGGCCGCCCAGTAGCGCCTTCGGGCGGCGCGGGCAGTATTATTGTTTCGGGAGGCGTCGGGGGATCGTAATTCCCCGCCGATTGAAGAGGAGCATATGGCAAACAAGAAGAAGGAAACCGGGGCGAAACTGAGCTGTTCGTTCTGCGGAAAGAACCAGGAGATCGTGAAAAAGCTCGTCGCGGGACCGGGAGTCTACATCTGCGACGAATGCATAGAGCTGTGCAACGAGATCGTGTCCGAGGACTGGGAGTCCACGAACATAGAGAAGAATTTTGGAAACCTTCCCAAGCCGGTGCAGATCAAGGAAATCCTCGACCAGTACGTGATCGGACAGGAAGAGGCCAAGAAGGTGCTCTCCGTGGCGGTATACAACCACTACAAGCGCATCGCCTCGAACACCGGCATCCGCAAGGACGACGTCGAGCTCGAAAAAAGCAACATTTTGCTGATCGGGCCCACGGGCTCGGGAAAGACGCTCCTCGCGCAGACGCTTGCCAAGATCCTGCGCGTCCCCTTCGCCATCGCGGACGCGACCTCGCTCACCGAGGCCGGCTACGTGGGCGAGGACGTGGAGAACCTGCTCCTCCGGCTCATCCAGGCCGCGGACTGGGACGTGGCCGGAGCGGAGCGGGGCATCATCTACATCGACGAGATCGACAAGATCGGGAAAACCACCCTCAACATCTCCATCACCCGGGACGTCTCCGGCGAAGGGGTGCAGCAGGCGCTCCTCAAGATGCTGGAAGGCACCACCGCCAACGTGCCGCCGCAGGGTGGCCGCAAGCACCCGGAGCAGCACTACATCCAGGTGAACACC
>CALMJO010000699.1 GCA_937864375.1 uncultured Spirochaetota bacterium | reverse complement strand
TACACCTCTCTATTCGTCGGCAGCGTCAGATGTGTATAAGAGACAGCGCCGCTCCCGTGCGGAGCGTGATTTCAATGACGGGGAGTTCGCATTCCACGAGGACCGCCGCGGTCCGGAGCGCGGCGCCCACCTCGTCGAGCACCGCGACCGGCACGACCCGTGTCCTGCGTAAAATCTCGAGAAGGGAATCACTCATATGTGCGCGTACCTCCATGTTGGACAAAGATACCCCGGGTACCGCGCATGACGTCGGGAGCGCGTCAGGGGAGCATGCGCGGATAGCACAATTCGATCTGGTTGTCGTCGGGATCGACGAACACGACCGATTTTCCGTTGCGCAGGTTTTCGGGACCAAAAACGATTGGAATCTCCTTTTCCCTGAGCTCTTCCAGCGCGTCCTCGAAGTCTTCTTCGTCTATAAAGAAGCTTATGTGGTTCTTGGTATTCTTCTGGTTTTTGTAGCCCTCGATTTCGAAAAGCCCCACCACGATTTCGCCGACCTTTATGTACGCCTGCTTGGCGCTGCTGATCTTCTCTATAACCTCAAAATCGAAGAGCTCCTTATAGAATTCGATGGACTTTTCCAGGTTGGAAACGCTCATCCCGATGTGATCGATGCTTTCAATTACTACCATTCCCGTTCTCCCTGCTCAAGTATATCCGTTTTGCGAAATCATAGCCCGATGGAAGGGCTGTTATTGTCAACAACCTGTCAATCGGCGCACGCGCGCCATAATGCGCCTTTAATATAGCATTGGGGGGATGGATTATGTCAATCATTATCTAATCCGGCACGTAAAAAATTCCGTCCGCCGCGGGCAGGGCCGCGGCATACGAGGGGGCGGGGCTTTTTTATTCGACCGTAACGCTCTTCGCGAGATTCCTGGGCTGATCGACGTTGCATCCGCGCATTACCGCGATGTGATATGCGAGCAGCTGGAGAGGCACCACCGTGAGCAGCGGCGCGAAGATCCGGCGCACCTGGGGTATGTGAATCACGTGGTCCGCGACCGATTCGATGTCGGAATCGCCCTCGGTCGCTATCGCGATGATCTTGCCGTTGCGCGCCTTTACCTCCTGCATGTTGCTCATCACCTTGTCGTACACCTCGTCGCGCGGCGCTATGAAGATCACGGGCATGTTTTCGTCGATCAGTGCGATGGGTCCATGCTTCATTTCGGCCGCCGGGTATCCCTCGGCATGCACGTAGGAAATCTCCTTCAGCTTGAGCGCGCCCTCGAGCGCGACCGGGAAATGGATCCCGCGGCCAAGGTAGAGGAAATTTCTTTTTTCGCCGTAAAGCTCGGCGATCCGGCGAACCTCCTGGGAATTGTCGAGTATGTGCTGTACCTGTCCCGGAATGTTTAAAAGCTCTTTGAGCAGATCGCGGCCGAACTCCGGCGTAAGATCGCGCCTGCGCGCCAGGAGCAGGGTTATAAGGATGAGCACGGTGATCTGCGAGGTGAACGCCTTGGTGGACGCCACGCCAATTTCCGGGCCCGCGTGGATGTAGACGCCGCCGTCGCTTTCGCGCGCGATGGTGCTGCCCACCACGTTGGTGACGCCCAGCACCTTGACCCCGCGCGCCTTCGCCTCGCGGAGCGCGGCGAGCGTGTCCGCGGTCTCCCCCGACTGGCTGATCACGATGACGAGGTCGCCCTTCCTGAGAATGGGCTTCCGGTAGCGGAACTCGGAGGCGTATTCCACCTCCACCGGTATGCGCGCGTATTCCTCGATGAGGTATTCCCCCACCAGGCCCGCGTGCCAGGAGGTCCCGCACGCGATGAATATGATCTTTTCAATGCCGTTAAGATCTTCCGGGGTGAGCCGCAGGCCGTCAAGACGGACATTGCCCTCCTCGGGGAGCATCCTTCCGCGGAACGCGTTCTGGATGGTTTCGGGCTGCTCGTAAATCTCCTTGAGCATGAAGTGCTCGAAGCCCTGCTTCTCTATGA
>CALMJO010000698.1 GCA_937864375.1 uncultured Spirochaetota bacterium | reverse complement strand
AAAGAGGGGTTTAAAGAGGTACCCTTAATAATTGACATAGGGCAATGGGGCTGTATTGTTTTTCTATGATCGATATTCATAAACAGGAGGCATTCTGGCGAAGCGGGGCTGCGGAGGACCTGGAAGTCGCCCGTGAGCTGATATTGAACGAGCGGCGCCGGCATGGTCTTTTTTTTCTTCATCTCGCCCTTGAAAAATTAATAAAAGCTCATGTCTGCATCGCAACAAATGATCTTGCGCCAAGAATTCATAACTTGATAAGATTATCAGAGCTGACAGCTATTAATTTTGAAAAGCCTTACATCGATATTTTGGCCGAACTTAACGCCTTCAATGTTGAAGGGCGACATCCCGATGCGGGTTCATCCCGATTACGCACGAGGAAGCGATTGATTATCTCAGGCGGGCGGAGGAGGTCTTTCAATGGTTGATGAATCAATTGAAAGGTCAGTGAAAACATATTTAATAAAACTGGAAGAAGCAGGCTGCAAAGAGTGCATTGCGGTAGTATTCGGTTCACAGATATCAGGTAACGCGGATTCATGGAGTGACATTGATTTATTGGTTGTTTCTCCCATGTTCGATCGCGAAATAAAACGCAGCGATATTAACCTGCTGTGGCGGATTGCGGCGGAAACCGATAGCCGTATTGAGCCCGTGCCCGTGGGCGCGTTACAATACGCTACAGATGATGGAAATGCAATAATCGAGATCGCGCGACGCAGCGGACATATTATTAAACCTGCCGCTTGAGCGCCATCACCATCCTTCGTTGACCGCATGCTTTCCGTCATGTTAAACGCGGTGGATGTAGTTTAAAATGTTTTATTGCCTCCCGCGCCCGTTCCCCGGAGGGGTATTCTCGTTGACAATCGGGCCGCGAGAAGTAGCGTAGGGGGGCCGATCAGCCTCGTGGCGCGGACGGTGCGCATCCCGGCGCGCGCGATGCGGCCGGCCGGCAAACGTAAACGGGGGGGCCATTTCATGATGGGAATCAGATGCGCGGTTTTGGCGCTTTCGCTCATTCTTTCGGGCGTCGCATTCTCCGCGGAACGCTCCGGCTGGGAGGTCAAGGTTGAGGTCAATCCCCTCTATCCCGGGGTCAGGGTTTTTACCTTCACGCTCGAATCGTCGGAGGGGGAATCGGCCTCCGGGCAAAGGGTGCTGCTCGAGATCCAGGTTTCCCGGCAGAACACGATGATCTATACCCACTGGCAGGAGGCGCTTCCGGGCACCTCGTTCGACCTGGAGATGAAGGCCGGGGACAGGCCCCCGGTGAGAACGGGGTGGAGCCTGCAGTCAAACAGGATGACCGCGGCATTCGTGGGCAGGAACAGGATGGCGGTCCTCATGGACCTGCTCGAGTCCGACACCGTATCGCTCGCAACCTACATGGGGGCGCCCAAGCCCCTGCGCGCCGTGTTCACGGTGAAGGGGCTCGCCCGGGCTGCCGGTCCCTACATGGACGAACTGGGGTGGTAGAAACACTCCGGATCACGGGTAACCTGTCCGTTTTCCCTGTTCCCGCATGAATGCGCCTTTTTCCGGCCAGGGCGGTTTCCCTGCCCCGCGCACGGCCTCCTTTCACATGATAATCTTCCTAAATTCCCCTGGCCGGTTCTTCCGATACTGTCACTGAATGCGCGTACCAGCAATGATCATTAGCGAACCATATCGTGTTTCCACCGGGGGCAATCCGGGTGGGGCAGACGCGCGGGAGGGATGACTCCATGCTGCCCGCGCTCATCGGCTCGATCGCCCCGGTCCCGCTGTTCTACCTGATCTATTACAGGCACTTCCGCTCGTATTACCGGAGGAAAGCGCTCCGCCTGAACTATTACAAACTGGCCGAGTCCCTGCTTTCGGGCATCGTGCTTGCGCTTGTCGTCTATCTTGCGGGTCCCCTGCTTGACAGCGTGATTCCCTGGGACAACGCGCTCGTGAACAGTTTCATGAAGGCGGCGCTCGTGGAAAAAGCGGGCGCGCTTGTATTTATCTGGTTCATCCTGAAAAAGTACCGCGGGTTCAGCATCTTCGAGGGCATTGTCGCGGGTGTGTTCGTGGGCACGGGATTCGCGCTTGTTGAAAACCTGATGTATGTCGTTCGCTTCGGGGAGCAGGTGATCATCGCCCGCACGCTCTTTTCGACGCCCCTGCATATCACCACCTGCGGCATCATAGGACTTTACCTGGGCAGGCGCGCGTATTTCTCCCAGGGGATCTACCGCTTTTCAAACCTCGCGAAGGCCCTGCTCGTTTCCGCAGGGCTGCACGGCCTGTTCGATTTCCTGCTCCTGTCGGGGGGGGGAGCGCTCAAGGGAGTGGGGCCACTCCTCTTTCTCATGGTCATAATTCTTGAATTCAAGCTCGCGGGTTCCAAGCTGGTACCCGCGTGGAAGGACTTCGTCGAAGAACGCAGCGATTTCCAGGAATGGCTCATGCTTCTTCGCCAGCCTCGCTACGAGCGGTGGATCCAGCGCTCCATGGGCTCGCCCGGCTCCGAGCCCATACCGCTGTTCAGGGACAACTACGGGCCCGTAAAGATCATGCTCATCATTCTGTGCACCCTGGTCGCGTTCGCGGGACTGCTCGCGGGCGAGCCTCTTGCGCGGGCCGCGGGACTCGCCCTTACGGCGGACGAGCGATTCCTGCTTCTCGTTGTATTCCCGATTTCGGCGGGACTCACCCTGCTTGCCGTGGGCGCGCTTAACCCCGCGTTTCTTAAACACAGCGTCATACGCATTCCCATTATCTTCGATTCGGTCCTGCCCGATTCGGATTTCCAGGAGACCGTGGTAACCTTCGATATAACCCCCACGCACTGCTTTTTGAGGACGAGTGAATCCCTGGGCGCGGGCGCTTCCTTCCGCCTCCGCTTCGAGGGACGGGACTTTGCGTCGCCCGACCTGCGGGTCACGGTCACGTGGGAGAATCACGAGCCCGGGGAACTGCCCCGCGGCACCATCGTGCGCTTCGAGCGGCCTCCCCGGGCGTTCATGCTCTTCCTTCTGCGCTACGGAATATTCCGCTACAGCAGGGGCATCGCCTTCAACCTGCGCCTGCCCGGCTCGGAGCTCATCAGGCGGCTCTTCATGCGTCCCGCAACCGTCATGCAGAGAGAAATACTGCTGGGCAAGGGCGCGCTCCTTTTCAGGGAGGGCGAAGAAGGAAACAGCTTCTATTACGTGAAGAAGGGCGAGGTGGAGCTTTTCAAGACCCTGACCTCGGGAGAACGCGTCGTCGTGGACACGATGAGCGAGGGCAGGATCTTCAACGAGATGGCGATGATGGGGAAAAGCGCGAGGACCGTGTCGGCGGTATGCACGAGGGACGCGGTGCTCGCGGTGGGCGACCTTGACAGCATGAGCGCGCTCATAGCCAACAACCCCGAATTCGCGCTGGCCCTCATCCAGAGGCTTACGGATCGCGTCGACAATTCGCAGATGGCCCTCATGGAAAACATAGAAACCCTCAGGGGGCTCTATGAGCACAGCGTCACCGCGTACCGGGCCGCACTGGTTCTCCTGCTGGCAGGCCTGGGATACGCCCCCGTCGGCGGCGCCGTCACAGTGCCGCTGGACCCTGGAAAGCTGGAAAAGCTGCCTTCGGTCGAGGCGGCGTACGCGATTAACTATCTGCGCGCGGTGCTCGAGGAACCTGACGCTCCGCGCGTCGCCGGGCAGGACTACCCCGGGACGCGCGCCCGGGAGATGGAAGAAACGCTCTCCGGGATAACGGTGCTCATAGTGGCGGCCGCGCCCGGGCCGCGCGCGTCAGGCTGATTCCTGGCCACGGCTCAAGCGGCGGACGAGCGCGATTGCCAGGAGCAATGCGGCTACCGCGGCGAGGATGGGCGCGACGTTGACGCGAACCACCCTTGGTATATAGGCCGTGAGCGGAGAGCCCTGTTCCGGGAAAAACGTCCTGTAATGTGAAAGGGCCTCATCGGCGCCGAGCGCCCTGTTGTACACCACCACCCTGTCGATGATTCCGTCGAAGCACAGATTGCCGTAGGTCGTGTTGTACTTCTGGGTGGAAAGCTGCGCTCCCACCACCAGTCCGCCCGCCGAATCGCGCACCGCGCCGATCGTGTTGGCAACGGAATCAGCCTCGACGCCGTTGATGTAGAGCGTGAGCTTTGTGCTGTCCCACGCCGCGACCACGTGGTACCATGTGTCGGGAAGAAGGGGCTCGGCGCTGTCCGCGTAAATGGAGGCACCCGCGTCATTCGTAAGGATCATGCGCAGGACGTCGGTTCCCCAGAACTGGAGGCTGAAGGACTCGTCGCTGAAATTGCGCTGTTCGCCCTTGTGGACCACGCCGGCGAAACTGCGGAAAGAGCGTGCCTTCATGATGACCTCGAGGCTTCCCGCGCTTGCGAGCGTATACGCGGCGCTGTCGGGGACCAGCATGTAGTCGTCGGTCCCGTCAAATTGGAGTCCGCTGCCCTCGGCGGTGTTCACGAGCGTTGCGCCGGAGACGGTGTAACCGGGACCGCCCAGGGTCCCAAAGTTCCACATGCCGGGTATTTCGGCGCTGCGCGTCACCGTCACGGTGTAGACGCTGGTGGTGTCGTTTTCCGCGCGGACGGTGTATGCGACCGGAGCGGTAAAATCGTTTGCGGTCGTTCCGCTCTCCTGCGGGGTCGCGCCCACGAGCACGGCAGAGCCGCTTGTCGTGAATGATGCGATGAGCGCGGCGAGGTTCTTGCCCGCGGAAAAGGTCACGGCGATGTCCTGTCCGGTGATAACCCCGCGCTCGCCGTCCAGAGTGAAGCTGAGCATCTCTTTCGCACTGTTCTTTGCGACCGTGACATTCACCGTGTAGTCCGCATGGCTCCCATCCTCCGCGGTGACGCGATAGGTGAGTGGCGACGTGAAGTCATTCTTCGTGGAACCTGCGGTTTGCGGCTCGCCGTCCGCCGTGACCGATGCGTACGGGGATTCAAAATATGCCGCGAGGCCGGCGCGGCTGCTGCCATAGGGGAGTACCGCGCTTATCACGTTGCCCGCGATGATGCCCGGTACGTCTTCCGTGAACTGGCTGTTGTCAGCGGAGCGAAAGACGAAGCTCGTGATTTCTTTCTCCGTGCCCGGCGCCACGTCGGCGGTGACTGTATACTCCGAGGAGGAGCCGTCTTCCGCGTTAACGACGTAGCGGACGGGCGCTCTGAAATCGTTTTTTGTGACCCCGCTCTCCTGCTCCGTGCCGCCCACCGTTACCGATCTTCCCTCTATGGAAAAAAGCGCCGTGAGCGAGGAGCGCGCGGTGTGGGGCGGGAGCACCAGGGCGATCGTGAGCCCGGAATCGTCTATGATACCGTCGACCCCGAGAATCCTGAACGAGGTCAGGCGCTTGGCCGTGGACGGCGCGCGGTTGACGGTGGTCGTGTAATCGAGATAGCTCTTGTCCGCAGCATACACACGGTAGGTGACCGGTGACGTGAAATTATTGCGGGTGACGCCGTTGACCTGGGTCTTGCCCGCGACCTCCACCTTCGTGCCGTTGGCAACATACTCGGCGGCGAGAGAGGCAAGGTCCGCATCATGGGGGACCACGCAGGTGATCTCGGTGCCGCTGATCGTGCCACGGGCGTCGGCGGATAGTGCCGTGTTTATTCTGGCAGGAATGTTGAACTCTATGATTTCCTTGTCGCTGCCCGGGAACTTGGTTCCGGGGGTGGAAGGCTCTCCCGAGCAGCCGGCCAGCAGTGCGCTGAGCGAAAGGATGAAAAATGCAGCGACCATGATTCTAGCCATTACGGCCTCCTCTACCCGGGGTATCCGGGACCCGATCTATAGAATTAAATATACAGAGGTAATGTGATTTTGACAATATATATTAACCCAATTGGGCTTTTTTGTGGAATCACTCCATGCCTTGGATAATTA
>CALMJO010000697.1 GCA_937864375.1 uncultured Spirochaetota bacterium | reverse complement strand
AATATTAATAGCACTTTTTCCATTAATTGATATTCATAAAGTCAGAGCACTAGTTCTTACACGAATTTCATTTATAGTTTACTTGTTGACTTCATTTATAGTGATGCTGGGGCATGGATGCATTGAGATTTTTTATAGACATGCCTTTAGAGATCAGGCAAGCACCCTGATTTTTATTTGTTTATTAATGTTTATGATTTCTCAATTTTTCATATCGATGATGGCTTGTTTTTTCATTGAAAACTCAATCAAGAAAGAATTTATCAACCTGAAAAAAATTAGAGAACTGGACCAGGCAAAAACCCAGTTTTTTGCCAACATATCCCATGAACTGCGGACCCCGCTGACCCTGATTCTCGGTCCGCTGGAATCGATCATCAGCGGCGATTATGGTGAGAACTTTGATAGGAACGACGAGAAATTCAAATCCATGCTGGGCAACGGCTCCCGCCTTTTAAAACTCATCAACAACCTGCTGGATATCTCCAAGATCGAGGCGGGCCGCATGTCGGTGAAAAAAAGGAAGACCGAGATGGCCGAGCTCCTGCAGCTCTACGTGTCCACGGTGAAGTCCGGCGCGGAGAGCCGGGGGCTCCACGTGGTGTTCAACGACAACAGCGATGGCGTGATCGCCTACGTGGACCGAGACCTTATCGAGAAGGCGGTTTTTAACCTCATCTCGAACGCCCTCAAGTTTACACCGGAGGGCGGCAACGTCATAGTCCAGCTTGACAAGGCAGAAAACGAATTCAGCATTTCGGTGAAGGATACGGGAATCGGCATACCCGAGGACAAGCTGGAATCCATATTTGAGCGTTTTGGACAGGTGGACGGGTCTTCGTCGCGGAAATACGAGGGTACGGGTATAGGCCTGGCTTTCGCGAAAGAGATTGTGGAACTTCACGATGGAACGATTTCGGTGAAGAGCAGGCAGGGAAAGGGCAGCACTTTCACTGTCACCCTCCCCCTTGGCGATGAATGTTCCGCGGCGTTGGACGAGGAGATCGAGGACCTCGATGAAGTAAAGCCTTATATCCTTGCCGATATATCAAAGGAAAAAGGGTCTGTGGCCGACACCTTGTCAGGAGAAAAGAAACACACGATCCTCGTGGTGGATGACACCCCGGACATGGTCAAATTCATCCGGTCCCTGCTCGAAGGTGACTACCGCGTCATCACAGCCGATAATGGCCGTCACGGTTTCGAACGGGCCCTAAGTGAAAAACCGGACCTGGTGCTCTCCGATGTGATGATGCCGGAGATGGACGGTTACGAAATGACGGTAAAGATCAAGGCTAGTGAAGAGCTACAGGGGATCCCCGTTATTCTTTTAACCGCCAAAGCTGCATTAGAGATGAAGATCGAAGGCCTGGCATACGGCGCCGATGATTATCTCTCGAAGCCATTCAATGCAAAGGAGCTGCGGGCGCGGATTCAATCGCAGCTAAAAATGAAATCCCTCAGGGACGACATCGCCTGCCAGAGCGACAACCTCAGGAAGGAAGTAAAGCGGCAGATGAAGGTGATCCTAGGGAGTGAAATACTAAAAAAGTACCTCCCGTCACAACTAGTTGATCCAATACTGAAGGGAGAAACGCCGGATATCATTGGAAAGAAAAGCGAAAGAAAAAATCTTACCATATTTTTTTCCGATATTGTCGGGTTTACCACCAAAACAGACCAGATGCAGCCCGAGCGACTAACATATCTCCTGAATGATTACCTTTCCGGAATGACAGGTGTCGTGGAAAAACACGGCGGCACCATCGACAAATTCATTGGTGACGCCATCATGGTCTACTTCGGGGCATTTCAATCGCGCGGCGACAGGGAGGAGGCCGAGGCATGCGTTGCCATGGCCGTCGAAATGCAGAAGAGCATGCGGGAACTGCAGGAAAGGTGGAAAAAGGAAGGAGTGGAGCGGCCCTTTGAAATCCGGTGCGGCATTAATACCGGCTACAGCACCATAGGGAACTTCGGGTCCGAGAGCAGGGTCGATTACACAGTGATCGGTGGTGAGGTGAACCTTGCCTCTCGGCTGGAGAGCATCTGCGAGCCGGGAAGCATTCTCATCAGCCACGCGACGTGGGCGCTGGTGAAAGATGAATTCGCCTGCCGGCCGAAGGGCGCGGTGCAGGTGAAGGGGATACACCACGACGTGCTGGTGTACGAGGTGGAGACTGGGCGAGTTGGCGATAAAGCGAAAGAATAGAAGGTATACATTTCCCGTTTCATTGAAAAAGCTACTGATGTTTTACACATGAGGATGCAGCGGCATATGTAAAACGGTTGACGAATTTAATAATATTAGTAACTTCCATATATATTATGATGCATGGAAAACAAAATGAAAGTCACCATTCCGGTTAAAGAAATGACTCTCGCGGATAAACTTGAAGCAATGGAGCTCCTGTGGGATGATTTAAGCAAAAATCCCGAACACGTACCTTCCCCGGAATGGCATGAGGATGTTCTCAGGGAACGGGAAAGATTATTAAAGAATGGTCAAGAGAAGCCGGAAGACTGGTCCATGGCTAAAAGAAAGATTCGTAAAGCTGTTGAATGAAAATCGCAATACTTCCCTCGGCTTCGCAGGATATTGTTGAAGGGTTCAACTTCTACGAAAATCAAAAGTCAGGCCTTGGGTCATATTTTATTGATTCGCTCTTTTCCGATATAGATTCTCTTATCATCTATCGCGGCATTCATTATTTTATCTATGACAGATATTTTCGAATGCTTGCCAAACGGTTTCCCTTCGCGATTTACTATTCTATTGATAATGATGCCATTATTGTTTACGCGGTTCTCGATTGCAGAAGAGACCCTCCATGGATTCGCAAACGTCTTGAAGGTTGAAGGTCGATACCCCGATACGTAGCTCATTCCGATAACGCATAAAAAAGAGATAGGCCCTTTAGTGCAGGTGAAGAGGTCTAATAATGGTTCATGGATCGATTGAAAGGTCGGTGATAAACCGGATTGTTGCTGCAACAGTCAGTCATGTTACTCCCGTACCGGTGAGCATGCTGCAATTTGCAACAGATGATGGAAATGCATTAATCGAGATCGCACAACGCTGAGTATTTATTATTGTAAACCCACCGGTAGAAGGCTAAAAAAGCCCCCCGTCAATACAAACTCTTGTTCCAGCGCGCGGGGAAGTCGTTCTTGTAGTTGATCGCCAGGTCGTTTTCCCTGGGACAGGAAACGATATGCACGGTGTTGTTTTTGCCTTCGCGGGTGATTCTCTGCTCGCTCATGTTCCAGTACTTGCAAATGACGAACCCGTTCCCGGCATAGTCGTGTTTTTCGCAGTTCTTGCAGTCTTCCAGAATCATGGTTTTCCTTCCTGGGTAATATTTCGTGTAATATACCCAACACGCCGCCGGATTTCAATAAAAATTATGTCTCTTTTATATTAATTTTCCTGTTGGCACCGGTTGAATGGGCCAAAGAAAGCCTTCATGTGGCTGGTGCTGTTTTTCAGTCCGGGACGCCGCGCGCTCAGCGCGCGGGGCGAAGCGCGAGGTCCAGGTAGGGGTCGAAGATCGTCCTTATCCGCTCCTCGCCCAGCGATACGAGCTCGTTCGCGTAGAAGCCCAGCGGATTGAGCTTCCGGTAGACCTTTTCGGGATAGGTCGAGAGGATGATGTCGATGTTGAGCATGAGCCTCGTCCCGCCGGCGTCCAGGCGCGCCTCGAGCAGGTAACGCTTCTTCCGGCAGTATTTGATGAAGCGCTTCATCTTCGCGTCCAGGTACCCGTTGTCGGCAAGACGGGCGTCCATATGGGGGAGCATCCTGCGACGCACCGCGGACGAGATCTCGCGCGTGATCCCGCTCATGGCCTTCGCGAGGCGCTCGCGGTCGATCATCGGGTTCGCCCGCAACTCGCGCTCCTTCTGGGCCAGGCGCGTGAGGTAGTAGGCGGCAATCTGGCTGAACGTGATCGTATGCAGCCGCTTGAGGATCTGTGCAAGGCGCTCGTTGAAGGCCTCCCTGGCCGCCCTCATGTAGACCGGTTTCCCTATGTTGATGAAGACGTCTTTTTTCCCCTTCACGAGGCCGTCTACCTTGACGTTGATGGGCAGGAGGAAGGCCTTCCTGTGCGTGCTCTCCATGGTGTTCTCGACGATCTGGTACACGATGCTGCGAATCTTCTTGAGACCGCCGAACCCCCAGGTAGTTCCCTCGGGGAAGACGACGGTCGACAGCCCCCTGGAGATTCCCTGGTTGATCTTTTCTATCTGGGTGCCGATTTCGGCCCTGATCCTTTTCTTTTTCTTCCGGTAGGTTTCGATGAACGGCCTGTGTATGGTGGTGATCCTGAGCGTTTTAAATACGGCCACCGGGAGCCTGGTCTTGTCGAGGATCGTGAGCAGGCTCCTGAGAACAGCGCTTTTTTTCCCAAAATTGGCGGCGAGGTAGCTCCCGCTCAGGAACTCGGTCTTGCCGAGTATGCAGAAATCCGGCAGGGGATGCAGCGAAAAATAGACCCTGGAGAGCGAGGGCACCTCGAAATAGCTGTCGTGCGTGAGCGTGATGATGAGCGGCGTGGGGACGTTTTTCAGGTGGTCCTTCCCCACGAGATGGGAACGATGGCGCAGGACGATCGCGGCGATGCGGAAGCAGCACACGATAAATCCCCGGAAGAGTCTTCTCAGCAGTGTACGCATACCATTCTCCGTGCGCGGGCTCCACTGTGAATAATGTACAGGCAGCCCGGGGAATTTGCAACCAGTAAATGTCTTTGCTTCAAGGAAAGGGGGATGAAGAGATGGGAAAGGCGATGGAAGAGATAGGGGCGCAGATTGACCTGGCCTGAATCGGAGCTATTCTGTCATCCTCGGATCCACCCCTGTCATCCAAAGCGCCCGCCCCGTCATCCTGAGCGGAGTCGAAGGATGCTGTGCCGCTACATGGCTTGATCCTGGTTGTCATTATTGCACGCTTAAGTTGCTGGCAAACCTGGAACAACGGAAAGGGAGGTGGGGAGATGAAGAAAGGCGATGGAAGAGATAGCCGCGGAGGTTGGCCGGGGGCCGAATCGCTTCCATGATTTCAAGATGCCATAATCCCAATCCCCTGCCTTGATCTCCCCATCTCTTCAATCTCCCTATCCCCCTTTCCTTTTTAATTTCGATCGTGTTAAGTTTTGTCGGCCGGAATTGAGTTCCGGAAAAAGTCTGGACATTTTCCCGCGTATTTGCGATGAATCCGGCAACGAGGACTGCAATGGACACCGCCCGATTCCGCATTGAGGTATTCTACACGATCAGCGACACGCGAAGCGTCGTGCTCCTTGAAAAGCTCCGCAGGCTGGGATTCAGGCTGCAGGGCGTCCGCATCACCGACAACTACCTGGTGAACGCGCCCCTGGACGACGCGCAGGTCGCGCGCGTCGCGCGGGCGCTCGCCAATCCCGTCACGCAGGACTTCACGGTGAACGCGCCCTGCATCCCGGAGCGGTTCGCCTGCGCACTAGAGATTGGCTTCCTGCCGGGCGTGACCGACAACGTGTCGCATACCGTGCGCGAGATGGTCGAAGACATGTTCAAGATCCGCCTGGACCCGGAGAGCTCCGTATTCACGTCGACGACGTACTTCCTGGACGGGGAGGTTTTGCGCGATGACGCGCAGAGGGCGGGCATGGAGCTTTCGAACCCGCTCATCCAGCGCATGAAGGTCCTCATGCGCGACGAGTACGTGCGCGCGGGCGGCATGGGGCGCGAACTCCCGGTGGTGCACATCCACGAGCGGCCGGTCGCCGACGAGGTGAGCCTGGACCTGTCCGACGAAGAGCTCCTGAAGCTCGGTAAGGAAGGAATTCCCGACCGCGAGGGAGGGCGGCGCGGACCGCTCGCGCTCGACATGCTTTCCCTGTCGGCCATCAAAAACTATTTTAAAACAATCGAGAAGCGCAACCCCACGGACATGGAGCTCGAGTCCATCGCCCAGACCTGGTCCGAGCACTGCAAGCACACCATCTTCGCCGCGCGGCTCGACGAGATCGACGAGGGCATCTTCCGCCGCTACATCCGCGAGGCGACCATGCGCGTGCGCCGCGAGAAGGGCGCGTCCGACTTCTGCGTGTCGGTGTTCGAGGACAACGCGGGCGGGATCGACTTCGACGACGACTACGTGATCGCGGACAAGGTGGAGACGCACAACAGCCCCAGCGCCCTGGACCCTTACGGCGGCGCGATCACGGGGATCGTGGGCGTGAACCGCGACGCGATCGGGTTCGGCATGGCGTCCAAGCCCGTGGCGAACCGCTACGGCTTCTGCTTCGCGAACCCCGAGGACGAAAGCCCGCTCCTGTCTCTTATACACATCTGA
>CALMJO010000696.1 GCA_937864375.1 uncultured Spirochaetota bacterium | reverse complement strand
CTTTTCCTTCTGTTCACGCGCGCCTTCGTTGACGAGGACTACAGCGTCCGACTGCGGGATTTCGCGTGGGCGCTTCCCACGCTCTACGTCATCTGCTACGCGGCGGCGCTGGCGGCGTCCCCGTCGCTTTTCACCGCGTACGCGGACGGGGTGTGGATCGACGGCGGCAGGCTGCACCGCGAGCCCACGATCCATTACCTCCTCTATTCGATCGGCGTCATCACCTGTTCGTGCGCCGGCCTCGCCGTGCTTCTCCGGGGCCTCCTTCGCACCAAGGAGCCGTTCAAGCGGCAGAGGATCGTCACGGTGCTCGTCTTCATCGCGGTTGGATTCATCGGCGGCTTCATACTGAACAACGTCACGACGCTGGCCGGTCACGGGGGCTACGAACAGCTCTCCGTCATACCATTGCTCACCGCCGCTGCAGGGGTCGCAGTGTCGCTGCTGCGGCACAAGGCATGGACCATCGAGCACCTCCTGGACATCATCGAGGAGCGCAACCGCGTCATCGAACAGGAGCTCGACATGGCGCGGCTCATCCAGCGGAAGCTCCTTCCCCAGGAGACTCCGCGGCTTGCCGGGATAGGCTTTCACGCGCTCTACCTCCCCATGGACAAGGTGGGCGGCGACTACTACGATTTCCGCGAGGACGGGGACAGCCTCGACGTCATCATCGCCGACGTCACCGGCCACGGGGTTCCCGGGGCATTTCTCGCGGGAATCACGCAGGCCGCCTTCCGCTTCCACCACGGCGCCGGCATGCGCGGCGCGGCGCTCATGGAACGCCTTGACGCGATGATATCAGCGAGGACCGTGAGGTCGCTCTTCGTAACGGCCGCGCTCGTCCGGCTCAACCTGGGATCACGCCTGCTTTCGTACTGCCGCGCCGGTCACTGCACCCCGCTTCTTCTCAGGGGGGCCGACGGAGCCGTGATTGAGCTTCATTCCTCGGGGAAGGCGCTGGGCCTCACGGACAAAAGCGGCTTCGAGGAGAAAACGATCGGCGTGCTGCCGGGCGACCGCGTGGTCATCTACACGGACGGGCTTGTGGAGGCCCGGAGCGCGTCGGGAGAGATGTTCGGCGAGGAGCGCCTCAGGGAAACGCTCAAATCCGCCCGCGCCCTGCCGGCGGAGGAAACCTGCCGGTTCATGGTGAGCGCCCTTGGCGCGTTCACGAACGGCGTCCCCGGGGAAGACGACGTGACCATGGTGGTCATCGATATCCTTTGAGTAACGCGCGGCGCAATCGGGGCGCCGACCGTCGAGGGACTTACCGGTACACCGGCATTCCGGTCTCGATCCTCTCCTTGAACCCGGCGTCTGCCGGAACGAGCGCGCATTTCGCGATCGTCATCATGGGGAACCGGACCGTGAGACCCACCTTTCTCGCGTCGATGTACAGGTAGACCGTGTCGTGCGGCCGCAGGTCCGCCATCGAGCCGGAGGCGATCACGATGACGTCGCCCCTGATCTGGTAGACCTTCCCGAAGAGCGTACCTGGCTCCTTCTTCCCGATGTCGACCTTCTTCGCGGAGGCGGCCACGCCGGTCATCATCCTCTTGCAGACGAATTTCCCGGAGTTGGTATTGTCGTCGAGCCTCCATCTCCCTGCGAGGAACTCGCCCTGCATCGCCTCGAGCGAGGCGACCACGGTGGTCTTGTTCGAGGTGATGGTATACGTGTAGGAGACCGCCTTCCCGTCCCACGCGCTCGACGCGACCTGGAACTCCTCGGCGCTCCGGCTGTCGATCACGGCCGTGACCCTGTACGCGCCGTTCTCCCTCCGGACCGTGATGAGATCGCCCCATTTCACGTCCTGCCACACGCCCTCGATCGACGCTCCCTCGCCAAGCCGGTCGAGCGTCACCGCGGGCGCGCCCGCGCAGGCGAAATGCGCGCCCGTGAAACAAAGCGCGAAAAGTATGATGATGCCGTACCTACTTCCCATACCCCACCCCTCGATGCCCGCGTTCCCGGAATTTCACCGCCGGCGGCCGTGTTGCAAGCCATGAATCCTGTTTCGCCCAACGGCGCTCCGTGCATTCCCGGCCGCGACACGCGTGCCCCGATTAAAGTCGTTGACAGTGACGCCCTTCTAGAATAGTCACGTTGCAAAATCAATTACTTTTCGGGGGTACACACTTGAAGAAGTACGCATTCCTGTTTCTCATTATAATCCTGGCCGTATCCGGGTGCGCAACGCTCAGCAAGAGCGACCTTCCCGCCCAGTCCGACATCATCGAGTTCGAGCCGCAGAAGATCGACATCGCCTACGACGTAATGCTCATGAGGATCGATCTCCGGAGGCAGACCACCACGCAGACGAGGACCGTCACCACGACCGATTCGCAGGGAAGGTCATCCACCAGGACCGAGACCTACGAGGTTCCGGTCGCCTACCACTACCTTGGCGTGGACCTGGGGAACGGCATCTTCCTGGACGCGAACATGAACCTGTCGCTCAACCTGTTCCAGCTTCTTGGCCTGGGGAAGGACCAGGACTTCACGATCGTCAAGAAGGGGCGGGGCTGGTTCGGCTCCGACACCACGTTCACCCGAACGGGATCCAGGCTCACCATAGACTTTGGCGGACTCTTCTCGTCAAAAATGGAGGTTGAATTGAAGGAGAACAACGCCCGCTTCAAGGGCGGGATACTCTCGAACGACCAGGAGATCAGCGTCGAAAACGGCAGGATCACCTACGATCCCCACGGCATGTTCGAAGGATGGGGCAAATCGTACATAACGACGACGGGCTCCAGCGCGAGCATCCCGGGATTCTGGAAGGACACCGCGATCAACAAAAACAAGGACGGCTCCATCAACCTTGGTGACGCCCTCGTCGTGCGCCACGAGGGAAAGAAGATCGACTTCAGGTACGCGGGCTGGTTCGGCACGGAGTACGTGTTCACCATGGTCCGCACGAAGAACAGGATCGTCTATTATGACAACAGGATGAACGGCGTGATGATCGAGTTCGCGGGCGACAGGGTGAAGACAAAGTCAAACGCGGGAGAGGAAGAGTACATCGTCACGAAGAAGTAAGATGGATCATCGTTGCGCATAGCGCCCCTGGCGGGAGCCCGGGGCGTTGCTGTGTTTTGCAAATAGCCCCTTAAAATAGTAGATTAAAACGTTGGTATCAGGTAACCACTTATCTGCAATCCTTGCTCCATTCTCTCCTGATGGCGCGTATTTTTTTATCTATTTCTTTATTTGATCCCCGGGCCGCTCCCCCCTCGCCCTGAAGATCGCCTCCATCCTCAGTCCAATATACGGCGCGAGCGTGCGCGCGTAGCTCGCCGTGATGTGGTCGCCGTCCCGGTAGACGAGCACGTTCCCGATCACAATTGGACAGTTTCCATCGACGCAGAAGTAGTCGGTGAGGTCCAGGAGCTCCACAAGCGGCATGCGCGAGGCCTCAACGAGCGGGTCGTCGTGGCGGTCGAGCGCCCACTCCCTGGTGTAGCCGCACCGGGCGGGCGCGTCGCGGTTCACCGCCGCGCACGAGGGGACGTCGTAGATGGGCCGCGGGTTGTCGCGGATGACGAGCACCGGTATCCCCTTCGCGGTGATGCGCCCCCACCACGAGCGGTAGCCCGCGACGATCTCCGGCGTGGAGGGAACCATGTAGACCTCGTTGTAGATGTTGGGCATCCCGCCCGTCGTCACCACGAGGTCCGGCTTCATCTTCAAGATGATGTCCATCGCCCCCGCCTTCCAGGTCTCGCATTCTGTCTTCACGAGGCCGGTCGCGCGCACGCTCGTGGGCGCGTCGCACGGCAGGCACGCTGATTTCTGGAGAACTGCGATGCGCCATCGGTGCTTCTCCGCGAGGCGCTGGAGGGCGGGAAGGTACTGCGCCGCGTGCGAATCGCCCAGGAGCACGATCGTGCGCGTCCCGTCGGGCACGCCGTATTCGCAGATGCTCGCCGTGCCGGTCTGGAGAGCGTCGCAGCCGTCGTCGTAGACCGCGGGCGCGTCCTTCTTCGCGACCAGCGGGTCG
>CALMJO010000695.1 GCA_937864375.1 uncultured Spirochaetota bacterium | reverse complement strand
GCGAGCGTGGTCCAGTCGATCTTCATCTTCGTGGTCATCGCGCGATACAATTTTCTTTCCATAAGCGACCGGTGGATCACTGAGGACGTGCTCCGCTGGATCGACGACGGAATCATCCTTTTCGATGCCGACGGCAACGTGATCGAAATGAATCGCAGGGCGGAAGAGATCCTCGGTGCGGGGGGCGCTGGTTCGCGGCGCACGATTCGCGAGATAATCCCCGGCGATTACTCGCCGGTGGAGCCCTACCGGGACAGGGAAATCGTCTTAAAGGGAAGAGACGGGCCCGTGAACGTCCTCATGACGCAGATCACTATGACGCGAAAAAAAGACCGGTCGGAAAAACTCCTGGTGCTCCGCGAAATCACGGCGAAGAAGCGCGCGGAGGAAGCGCTGCTGCGCGAGTTCAATTTCAAGGAGGCCATCATCAATTCGTCTCCCGCCTTCATCTGTGCGATTAACGCACAGGGGCTGGTCCTGTCAATGAACAATTCACTGCTCCAGTCCCTGGGTTACCGCGGCGAGGAGGTCGCGGGAAGGAATTTCCTGGAGGACTTCATCCCCGTCTCCGAATGGGAGCGCCTGCGCGCGGTAATCGCGCGGATCATGGAGGCGCGGGAGCCGGTCGTGTTCGAGAGCGGAATCGTCACTCGTGACAAACGCCAGCTGCTCATCGAATGGAGGGGCCGCCCCGTGCAGGGGGCAGACGCGCGCTCAGAGTTTTTCATCGCAGTGGGGATCGATGTCACGCAGCAGAGAAAACTGGAGGAGGACGTGCTGCGGGCCAGGAAGCTCGAGTCGCTGGGCGTGCTCGCCGGCGGAATCGCGCATGATTTCAACAACCTTCTCGCCGTGGTGACCGGAAACATCTCGCTTGCAATGGCGAAAAATCCCACCTCCGAAACGGGACAGATGCTGGACGAGGCGGCCGAGGCCGCCTCGCGCGCGCGCGAACTGACCCGGCAGCTCCTGGTATTCTCCAAGGGCGGCGACCCGGTCCTCAGGGAGGCCTCCGTCCAGAAGTTCCTCGCGGACACGGTCGAATACGTCATGCGCGGATCGCGCTCGAAGGCGGAATTCGACCTGGCCGGTGACCTCTGGAACGTGCGCGCGGACACCGGGCAGATCAGCCAGGTTGTACAGAACCTGGTCCTCAATGCCGTTGAGGCCATGCCGGATGGCGGCACGGTCACGATTTCCGCCCGCAATTACGAAACGGATACCCGTACTACCCATCTCCCCCTGGAGGGGAAATTCGTGAGAATCGGGATAAAGGACCAGGGCGCCGGTATCGCGCGGGACAACCAGGTCCTCATCTTCGATCCCTATTATTCGACCAAGCCGGGAAGCCACGGCCTGGGGCTTTCGATCGCCGTCTCGATCGTGCAGAAGCATGGTGGATGCGTCACCGTCAATTCGGAGCCCGGGGCGGGCGCGCTGTTCGAGGTGTACCTCCCAGCGGTAGCCCGTACCGAAGCGGGGGAGCCGTCGGCGCCCGGAGAAAGGCCGGACAGGCCCCTGAGGATCCTCCTCATGGACGACGAGAGCCTCATACTCAAGATGGGGTCGAAAATGCTCGGTCACCTGGGATGCGAGGTCGCCTGCGCCATGGATGGGCTGGAGGCGGTCAGCCTGTACCGGGAGGCGCTTTCAAGAAACACGCGCTTTGATCTTGTAATAATGGACCTCACCGTGCCCGGGGGAATGGGGGGCAGGGAGGCGCTCAAGCTGATGAGGGAGTTCGACGGGAGCGTACGCGCCGTGGTGTCGAGCGGGTATTCCAACGATCCCGTCATGGCGCAGTACAGGGAACACGGCTTTTACGACGTACTGGGAAAACCGTACAGGCTGAGCGAGATGGTGGAGCTCCTGGCCCGCGTATTGGGCTGATCCCCCAAATCGCGATCACTCCCCGGTTACGGTCACGACCACCGTGCGCGCCTCGCGCGGGCCGTCAAACTCGCACAGGAATACGTTTTGCCAGCGCGAAAGCCCCAGTCCGCCCGCGATAACCGGGATGCTCTCTCCCGGGCCCACGAGCCCCGCCTTGAGATGCGCGTCGCCGTTGCCGTCCTGCCGGTCATGCTCCCATGCGCCGCGGGGAATGAGCGTTCCCAGCAGGCGAATGATGTCGTGCTGCACGCTCTCGTCCCAGTTTTCCTGGATCATGACCGCAGCCGTGGCCCCCTGGACGTACACCAGGACCGTGCCCGTATTCACCCCGCTCTTCGCGAGGACGGCGCGCACCCGGGACGTGATGTCGTACATCGCCTCGCGCGCGCCAGTCGCGATGCGCAGTATTTCCTGGTACGCCTTCATGATTGTACCCCGGCCGAAATGTCGGCGGCACTACTCTGCGGAGGGCGCGCGCTCCGGGCAATTGTTTTTCCGCGGCGGGCGGGGGATAATTTCTCTTTACATCACGGTCAGGCGGGTATAGCGTTGCCTGCAGCAACAGGTCAGGGAGGACGCCCCCATGAAAGGATTGACAGTAAATGCGGTCGCGGCAGGAGCGGTGGCGGCGATTCTGTTCCTCGCGCCGGGAGCCGTCGGGGCGTATGGGGCCTACGTGATCGATTTCCACGGAATGGGAGTGAGCGGCGATTTCGCGAAGGGCCACGTGGCCGACAACGGCGCGTACCTGGCCTATAAAAACGGATTCTTTTCCTCGCTCTCGTTTTTCTGGAGCGGGGAGGCCGGGTACCGTTTCGTCGATAAAAGCTGCCACGCGCGCGCGGGGATCGATGCGATGTTCCTGTTCGTGGGGATACAGACCGGGATTATCCTGGCCTACCAGCCGGATCACGCGCGCGATTACACCCAGGGCGCCTACGCGGGCATAGGCGGCGCCATCCCGATCGGCAGGAAAGCCGCCTGGTTCCTTTTTACGGGGGGCCAGTTCTTCCTGGACCGGGCATGGGAGTTTTACGTATCCACCTCGGTGGTGTTCAACCTGTTCGGTTAAGGATGTCGCCGGGCGACGTGTGCCCGTTCTTCATCCTCCCGGGAATGCGCACAATGATCAGCATAACCATGGAACCGCCGCTCACCGCGAGCATTTTATTCAAGCGCACTGCGCTCGAGCCGACCGCCGGGCCGTCCACGGGCGAGCGCCCGCGCCCGGACGCCAGGACAAAAAAGAAAAAGGCGCTCATCTGCAAGTTCTGCGGGCACGAGATCACCACGCGCGCCGAATCGATCACGATGAACGGGAGCCACGCACACACCTTCATGAACCCGGCGGGCATCCCGTACAGGATAGGCTGCTTCAAGACGGCGAAGGGATGCGTCATCGCGGGGGAATCCACGACGGAGTACACCTGGTTTCCCGGGCACGCGTGGTGCTATGCGGTGTGCGGGCAGTGCGTCGCGCACATGGGTTGGTATTATAC
>CALMJO010000694.1 GCA_937864375.1 uncultured Spirochaetota bacterium | reverse complement strand
CGCTTCCCCTGGCCCCGGGCGCGCTGTCCGCGAGGGAAGCCGGCCGCGCAACGCGCCATGAATTTGAAAACGCGCTCGACGGGTACCGGGAACTTCTCGAGCGCATGTCCGCGGTGAGGGAACTGGAGTCGATCACGGCGGCCGCGGACGGCTTCAGGCGGACGATAGCGCGCATGAACGAGTCGATGCGCGCCGAGGTCGAGGGGCTCCTGGGCGGATATTCATATACGCTCGGGAGCGCCAACGAGTACCGGAAGACGGAGAACGGGTACGATTTCAGGATACGGGGGTATGCGGATTACGCGATCAGCGACGGGGCGCTTCCCGACGCGCGCGCGGCCTTCTACCTGTCCAGGCTGAAGGGAGCGGGAAGTTATGCGGCATCCGACCTGCTTTCCCTTGACGCCTCCGGGAGCAGTGCGCTCTTCAACACGCTCGCCGCGGACCTGGAGCTTGGTTTCGCGCGCGAGCTGGACCTCGCGAAAAAGCACATGGGCGAGTATTCCAGGTATGATTCCAGTGGAAAAAAGACGGGCGCGGGCTCGGGCGAGCGGGCACGCATCCTGGACCGCGCCATGCACAACGAGGACTCTCTCATGAAGGCGGCGGCGAACCGCACGATGGCGCTTCAGGCTGTGTCGAGCGTGGCGAGCCTGTGCGGCCCGGCCGGGATCGCGGTCTCGCTCGGGATACAGGGCTTTATGCTCGCCGACCGTGCGGCCGACGATACCCTGTCGCGCGGCGAGCTGGCGGTCTCCCTGGTGCAGATGGCGGCGACCGCGGCGGGCGGGTATATAAAGGGAATGCAGCTTTCGGGATACGCGTGCGCGGGGCTCCAGGGCGGAATCCAGCTGGCTGCATCCGGAGCAAAGCTTGACAGGGAAGGGAATCTGCGTTATGAAATAACGCGCCGCGACGCCTTCGCCGCGGGCGCGGCCATGGCGCTGTCCATGGCCGGGGAGCAGTACCAGTTGGATAAAAGCGCCGCCTATGGTTTTGCGTCGTCCTACACGAAGACGGGCATTTCCCGCGGACAGGGGAAATGGTACGAATTCGACGCGGGCGCGGACACCCTTGCGATCGCCGTCGCGCAAGCCGTGGCGGGGCGCATGTCCGACGGGGTTGGGAGCGCGTACCAGGAAAAGCAGGTCGCGGGCCTGGTCGAAAATTCGCTCCTCATGGCCTACAGCCTGGGCCGCCATGGCGGGAGCGCCCGCGATTACATGCTGTCCAGCTGGGACTGGGACGCGACGAGGTTCACCTTGAGCGACCTTGCCGGAGCGATGGGCGAGGGGCTCGGAAGGGGGACCGCAGATTACAGGCAGGCGCGCGACGCCCTCCGCGCGATGCAGGAGGGCCAGACGCTGCCGCGCGATGAATCGGACCCCGGCACCGATCCGCTTCAAAGGCAGGAGGACACGGCGTACGCGCTCTACGAGGCGCTCAATCGCAGGGGGCTCCTTTCGGGCGCCTGGAACGGGATGATGGCGTCGCTGGAAAAGCTTTCTTCCACCGAGGGGCTCGGAACGAAGCTGGGTCAGAGCGTCGTGAACGCGCTGCACGGGGACGGGTTCAGGAGCGATGGGGAGTTGGAGGCGGTAAAGGCGGCGATGAGGGAGATGGAAAGAGAGAAATTAGCGAACGCCGTGGAATTAGCCAAGCAAGAGTATGACAGGATGTTCGGGGAAGCTCTAACGGGTTATAATGGATTTTTCGAAGCGGTAAACGTCGCAGATAGGGAGATAAAAAGGGCCTTTGGATTGCTCAACAATGCCGAAGCCGTAAAGTCAGATGTAGCAAGGCTGGCCCAGTATGGGAGTGGAATAATTGACGAGCTCAATACCGCCAGGAAAATTATGTCTGCTAATGGATACGACACAAGTTCTATAAATTCCGCCGAGCTCGCAAAATCCGTATGCACGGCAGTCAGTTATTACAACATGCTGAAGAATTCGGGCGCCTCGCGGCCAGGAAATACGGGCATGGAGTCCTTCGCCGAATTTTACGCAAACGCGGTGATGGAGAATACTATAACGATGAGTACTGCCTTCATTGCCAGGCCGGGAGAGTTGATTTCGAAGTATAGGATTGATTCCAATGTTATCGAATTATGCGTAGTATCCTCGTGGGATGAATATAATAGTATGATTCAAAACAATTCTGGAGTTTTTGGCACGGTTCGAATTTCAATGCCTGATTTTGGGCCAGGCGCGGGGCATAATATGATGGTGTATACGGAGAATGGGAATAAGTATTTAGCGTGTACAGGTTGGGTAAAAACCTATGATGGAAAGAAATCAGATGCTGTAGTAAAATCAAAAAACTTTTGGCGCTTTGATTATATAAAACCAATGAATAAAAACTGAGGTAAATTAGATTGATGAATAAATCACTATTATTAATATGTATATTGCTATTTCCGAGTCATTCATTTTCTGACAATAAACTTAAGGCAACCGAGTATTTTATTTCAAAGGGTGGGAGTGTTCACGACGATTCTATTGATTTGAGTACAAGGAAAAGTATTGTAGATGATGATCTAGTTATGTTGAAGGAGTTTTCTACTTACACTACATTGTTTCTTGATGATACAAACATTTCAGATAAAGGTTGTGAAGAAATAGGAAAACTAGAGTTTTTAAAAATATTAAGCATTAGCAATACAAAAATTACTAGTGAAGGATTGAAAAATCTGCGAATGTTAGTTGATTTAGAAGAACTAGATATTTCATATACACTTGTTAATGATAGCGGAATGTCTTGTCTACGTAATTGTAAAGAGTTAAGAACATTGAAATTAATGAATACCTGTGTTTCAGACGAAGGAATGAAAGTACTAACGTTTCTAATGAAATTGAATTACTTAACGCTCAACGATACGAAAATTACTGACAAAACCCTTGAGTCAATCAGCAAGATGCCTCATATGATAAAAAACCTCGAATCCATCACTCTGGGGAATACTAACATTACCGATGACGGTTTAAGGCATCTTGAATCATTAAATAATCTCATATCGATAATGCTCACTGGCACGAGGGTGACACTTGAAGGAATTAAAAGATTGCAGGATCGTTTTCCCCGATGCCGAATCTATTATAACAATATTCCATGAAACTAATTGATTCTTTATTCCTCTCTCTCCTCCTCCCCACCCTCCTCCTCGCAGGCGAGTGGTCGGGTGCCAACGCCTACCGCGTCACCGCCCCCGGCGTCCCCGACAGGGGCATCGTCGAAGCGAAGGCCCGCCGCGAGTCGGCGCTGGCGGTGGCCGTCGAGCTTGCGCGGGCTCGCGTGGTGGAGGAGCTCGCCTGGGTCATGAACGAGGACGGGCAGGACGAGCCGGCCCAGGTGCTTGCGTACCGGAACGCCGTGTTCAGCGTCTTCCGCGACGCGATCCTCGCCGGCCGGGTCGTCGAAGTGAAGTACGGCGAGGACGAGGCGTGCGCCATCGTCTACGAGATAACCTATCCCAACCTGCGCGCCCGCCTGGCCCAGGTCCGTCAAACGCTCAAGCCCCCCAAGGCGGAGGGCGAGGACTCTGAGCCGGACGAAACCTACAGGTCGCTGGGAGGGGGAAGGGTCAAGCCATGACGCATCCCTTGACAGGGCTTGCCGATTACTGATGACATAGTTTTGACTGGGAGCGCACAGTGTTGAGCTTGAATGAGCAGAAGGCTTTACATTGTCAGTTCAGCTTTCCGGCCTATTTCTTGTAAGCTCAGCATGACGGCGGGCCGTCATCCAGAAAGCATGAAAATACAACCCTTCATTTTATTATGGTCATGGTGAGCCCCTCGACGGGCTCGGGATAAACTTCGTCGAATGATGCGGAAGAGGAAACCGTATCATCGAGAAAGGTCGCCCTTCGACTCCGCTCAGGGTGACCTCACATGGCAGACGAAGCGGCGATCGCATATAATAGTACGGGTTGATACGAAACAATGCCTATTTTCTTGTTAGAATCAGCGAACGGGCAATTGGATCAAAGCCGCCTGTACGCGCACCATCGCCGGACTCCCAACCGTCACCGCCGTATACACCAGCATGTAGTGGAAGAAGCCCCCCAGCAGAATGAACACGTGGAAGAGCTCGTGGAAACCGAACACCCCGGGCACGAGGCGCGGCCGTTTGATCGCATAGATGATCGCGCCAGTCGTGTAGGCGGCGCCGCCCAGTGCGAGCCAGGCGAGGGCGTCCCCGGGCATGGCGCCCACGAGCTTGTGGGCGGGGACGACCGCGACCCATCCCATCATGAGGTACACGCCCGCGGTGAGCGCGCGCGGCGCGTTCATATAGAAGAGCTTGAGGAAGAGTCCCGCGAGCACCAGCCCCCACTGCACGCCCATGATCGACCAGAACCATCCGCCCTCGAGGTACGCGTAGCACACCGGCGTGTAGGTCCCCGCGATCATGAAGAAGATCGCCAGGTGGTCCATCTTCCTCCAGAAGGAGACCTCGTTTTCCTGCTTCTTGAAGGCGTGGTAAAGCGAGCTCGCCGAAAAGAGAAAGATCGCGCACAGGCCGTACACGATGGACACGAAGAGCAGGCTCGTCGATTCGAGGGCGGACATGACGAGGACCACGGTGCCCACCGCGGCGAGCAGGATTCCGGCAAAATGCGTGTAAAACGATACTTTTTCTTCGGGGCGAACGGTCACGGGAGATCTCCAGTATAGGGTTATATACACGGACACAATTTTGGCGGCGCGGTTGCAATTATTTTATTCTTGGTGATGCCGGGACTCCTGGAGG